>NZ_BAAGPR010000018.1:0-104468 GCF_054783955.1 Streptomyces mayteni
CGCCCCCCGCCCGTGCCACCCTGATCGCCCCCCCCGCCCCCCGCCGCTTCCTCCAGGCGCCCGGCGCGGTGCCGCCCGCCGGCACCGCGGCCGGCCTCACCGCCGCGGCGCCGGCCGCCGCTGCCGAGCCCGCCTCGCGCGGCGGCGCTCCGCGCGAGATCCTGCAGCCGCACCGGGGGCCGATCCACGGCCGGCACTACCTGCCGTCGCTGCCCGACCAGGTCCGCTGGGGGTACACGCCGGCGGTGGGCAGCGATCCCGTACTGCGGATCAGGTCGGGCGAGACGGTGACCGTCGACTCGGTCTCCCATGAGGGCATCCTGGAGGACCAGGGCCGCGACCCGGTGGCCTTCTTCGGCGACCACGACGTGCCGCGCGGGCAGGTGCTGAGCGACGCGATCGCCATCGCCGCCGAGTACGACCGCACGGAGCGCGACTTCGACGCCGACGGCCCGCACGTCATCACCGGGCCGATCGCGGTGGCCGGCGCCGAGCCGGGCGACGTGCTGAAGATCGAGCCGCTCTCGCTGCTGCCCCGCGTCCCCTACGGCGTGATATCCAGCCGGCACGGCAAGGGCGCCCTCGGCCGCCGCCCGGACGGCTCGGCGCCCGACGGGATCACGCTCGACGAGGTGATGCCGCCGGTGGCCACGGACGGCAGGGCCGGCGGCGACCCGGCCGGGTACGGCAACGTCTCGGTGTTCACGCCGGTGCGGCGCGGCCGGGGCGGGGCGCTGAACGGGGTGCTGCCGCTCGGCTCGCGGCGCGGGCGCGAGGTGACGTTCCCGCTGCGGCCGCACATGGGCACCATGGGCGTCGCGTTCGCCGAGGCGGCCGCGCTCACCGACCCGGCGCTCAACTCCATCCCGCCGACGCTCGGCGGCGGCAACATCGACATCAACCTGCTGCGTGAGGGCGCCACCCTCTACCTGCCGGTCTTCGCCGAGGGCGCGCTCTTCTACACCGGGGACCCGCACTTCGCGATGGCCGACGGCGAGGTGGCGCTCACCGCCGTCGAGGGCTCGCTGCGCACCACGTTCCGGCTCACCGTCTGCAAGCCGGACTCGGGCGACGCGCCCTCGGTGGCGTTCCGCTACCCGTTCGGCGAGACCGAGGACGCCTGGCTGCCGGTGGGCCTCTCCGACCCGGACGGCAGCCAGGGCGGGCAACTCAGCGACCTGGACGTGGCGATGCGGCGGGCCGTGGTCAACGCCCTCGACTTCCTGGAGCACGACCTGGGCATGGACCGGGCCACCGGCTACGCCTACCTGTCGGCGGCGGCCGACTTCCACATCTCCCAGGTGGTCGACCGCACCGTGGGCGTGCACGGCGTGATCAGCAAGGACCACTTCGGCTGACCGCCGGGCGCGCCTAGAGCGCGCGGGAGAACACCACCCGGTCGCGCCCCGGTCCTTCGTACCCGGGGCGCGGCTCGGAGACCTCGAAGCCCAGGGCCCGGTGGAAAGCGATGGACGGCTCGTTGACCGGCGAGGTCACCGCCCGCACCGTGGTCCGCCCGCCGGCCCTGGCCTGGGCGAAGAACCGCTGGTACAGGTCGCGGGCCAGGCCGCCGCGGCGGTGCTCCGGGGCCACCCCGGTGAAGTGGATGTACGCCTCGTCGGGGGCGGAGGGCGAGAGGAAGCCGATCACGAACCCGGCCAGCTCGCCGTCGCGTTCGGCGACCAGGCTGGTCCGGTGGAAGTGGTCGAGGAACAGCCGGCCGAGGACCTCGGAGACGGGCCGGCCCCACCAGTCGTCGGCGACCGCGACGATCGCGTCGTAGTCGCCCGGCCGCGCGGACCGCACCAGGAAGGCGTCGGACGTCATCGCGGATCGGCCTCGGGGCGCAGGGCGCGGGCGTAGTTCGCCATCGAGCGCTGGTAGCGCGGCAGATGGGGGGCGAGCGCGGTGAGGGCCACGGAGACCGCCTCGCGTTCACGGCCGACGTCGACCAGGCAGAGCGCCAGCGTGGCGCGGACCGCGTCGTCCATGTGGTCGGAGGTGCGGGCCAGCTCGGCGGTCAGCAGTTCGACGCCGGCCGCCGGGTCGCCCAGGTTCCGCAGCGAGCTGGCCAGTTGGCAGGCCGCCCGGCGGCGCCGCACGCCCGTCAGGCCGAGTTCGAGCGCCCGCCGGTACTCGGGGACGGCGCGCTCCGGCTGGCCGGTGGAGTCGTGGGCGCAGCCGCGCTCGAACGCGGCCAGGGCGCTGTCCGCCGGGAGTTCGTCGGCCAGGCCCTCGATCAGCGCCCGGAACTCGGCCGCGTCGTGCTCGTCGATGGTGCGCCAGGCGTGGGCGACCCGCTGCTCCCAGTTGGGCTCACCGTGGAAGCGACGGTGCAACTCCCGCACCTGGTCGGCCAGTTCCGGCACCGGGCCGGCGACCAGCACGCCGGGCGCCACCTCGGAGATCGGCAGCGTGGCGACCGGCGGCGTCGGAACGCCGAACTCCACGAGCCACTCCCCCAGTTGTTCCGAGGAGCAGACGTAGACGACCCGCCCGAGGCCGACCCAGGCGTGCGCGGCCGCGCACATCGGGCAGTGCTCGCCCGAGGTGTAGACGGTCGCGGCGGCCCGCTCGGCCGGGGTCAGGTTGGCGGCCGCCCAGCGGGCCAGCCGGAACTCCGGGTGCCTGGTGTTGTCGCCGCCGGCCACCCGGTTGTGGTCCTCGGCGAGCACGGTCCCGTCGGCGGCGACCAGCACGGAGCCGAACGGCTCGTCCCCGGCGGCCAGTGCCTCGGCCGCCAGCTCCACACAGCGCCGCAGATGGCGCGCGTCCGCCTCGTCCACCACGGTGTCCTCCCGGCCCGACTCGTCCTGTTCGATCATGCGGCGATCAGGATACGTCGCGGACGTGCGCCGTTCGGGCGGGCACGGGCCGGCCGGCGGCGTGCTGTCCTCGGCGACCTGCGGGCGCCCCTCTACTGGGGGCATGGAACGGGACCCGAGCCCGCCGGCGGGCGTGCCCGACGCGGTGCCCCCGATGCTGGCGGTGGACGGCGAGCCGCCGACCGGCCCGTGGGGCTACGAGTTCAAGTGGGACGGCTACCGCTGTTGCCTGTGCGTGGGCCCGGCCGGTCGCACCCGGCTGACCAGCCGCAACGGCCACGACCTCAGCGACACCTACCCGGAGCTCGCCGGCGTCGTGCCGAGGGCGCTCGGCGCCGGCGGCGGGCTGGTCCTGGACGGCGAGATCGTCGCCCTGGACGACGCAGGCCGCCCCGACTTCGGGCTGCTGCAGCGGCGGCACCAACGGCGGCCGGCCGCTGGGCTGCTGGCCCGGGTGCCGGTGACGTACTTCGCCTTCGACGTGCTGCGGCACGACGGGCGGGCGCTGCTCGACGAGCCCTACGCCGACCGCCGCGAGCGGCTGGTCGGCCTGGGTCTCGACGGCGCGTCGGGGCTGGCCGTGCCGCCGCACTACACCGGCGCGGAGGTGGCGCCCGAGCGGTTGCTGGAGATCGCCCGCGAGCACGGTCTCGAGGGGGTGATCGCCAAGCGGCTCGACTCCCGCTACCTGCCGGGCCGGCGCTCCCGACTCTGGGTGAAGAAGGCGCTGTTCACCACCCGTGAGGTGGTGGTCGGCGGCTGGCAGCCGGGCGAGGGGCGCCGGGTCGAGTCCATCGGCTCGCTGCTGATCGGCGCGCACGACGCGGCCGGCCGGCTGTGTTACGTCGGCCGGGTGGGCAGCGGTTTCGGCGAGGCGGTGCTGGCGGATCTGCGCGCCAGGCTGGCCCCGCTGGCCCGCGACACCAGCCCGTTCGACGAACCGGTGCCCGGCCCGCACGCGCGGCGCGCCAGGTGGGTGGCGCCCCGGCTGGTCGGCGAGGTGGCACACCGCACCTGGACCGCGGACGGCCGGCTGCGGCATCCGGTGTGGCGCGGGCTGCGCCCGGACCGCGACCCGGCCGAGGTCGGGCTGCCGGCGCGGCCACGCGAAGATCGGGAGGGCAGGGCCTAGCGTGGGCTGCCGGCCGTGGAACGGTTGAGCGAGGAACGGTTGAGCGAGGAACGGAAGTCTGATGAGTGACGACGACACCTACGACGTGATCGTGATCGGCGCGGGCCCGGTCGGCGAGAACGTCGCGGACCGCACGGCGGCCGCCGGGCTGCGCACCGTGATCGTGGAGAGCGAGCTGGTGGGTGGCGAGTGTTCCTACTGGGCCTGCATCCCGAGCAAGGCCCTGCTGCGGCCGGCGGCGGCGCTGTCCGGCGCCAGATCGGTGGCCGGGGCGCGGGAGGCGGTGGGCGACCGGCGGGTGGACGCGGCGGCCGTGTTGGCCCGGCGCAACGCGTTCGTCGGCGACTGGAAGGACGACGGGCAGGTCTCGTGGCTCGACTCGGTCGGCATCGAACTGGTCCGCGGGCACGGGCGGTTGGCCGGCCCGCGGCGGGTGGAGGTGGCCGGGCGGACGCTGACCGCCAGGCACGCGGTGGTGGTCTGCACCGGCAGCCGGGCCGTGCTGCCCGACCTGCCGGGGTTGGCGTCGGCCAGGCCGTGGACCAGCCGGGAGGCCACCGGCTCCCAGGAGGTGCCGGGGCGGCTCGCCATCGTGGGCGGTGGCGTGGTGGGCGCCGAGATGGCGGCGGCGTGGAGCGCGCTCGGCTCCCGGGTGACGCTGCTGATCCGCGGCGAGCGGCCGCTGCCGCGGATGGAGCCGTTCGCCGGCGACCTGGTGGCCGACGGGCTGCGCGCCTCGGGCGTCGACGTGCGAACGGGCGTCTCGGTCACGGCCGTCGAGCGGAAGGACGGGCCGGTGGAGATCACGCTGGACCACGGTGACCCGCTGACCGCCGACGAGGTGCTGTTCGCCACCGGCCGGGCGCCGCGCACCGACGACCTGGGTCTGGAGACGGTCGGCCTGGAACCCGGCTCCTGGCTGGAGGTGGACGACAGCCTGCGGGTGGCGGGCGTGCCGGACGGCTGGCTGTACTGCGCGGGCGACCTCAACCACCGGGCGCTGCTGACCCATCAGGGCAAGTACCAGGCGCGGATCGCCGGCGCGGCGATCGCGGCCCGGGCCGCCGACCGGCCGGTGGACGAGGCGCCGTGGGGGCCGTTCGCGGCGACGGCCGACCACGCGGCGGTCCCGCAGGCGGTGTTCACCGAGCCCGAGGTGGCCGCGGTCGGCCTGACCCTGGCGGCCGCCGAGGCGGCCGGCCACCGCTGCCGGGCGGTGGACTACGACCTCGGCGCGGTCTCGGGTGCCGCGCTCTACTCCGACGAGTACCGGGGTCAGGCCAGGATGGTGGTCGACCTGGACGACGAGCGGCTGCTCGGCGTCACGTTCGTCGGCCCCGGCACCGGCGAACTCCTGCACGCCGCGACCATCGCGGTCACGGCCGAGGTCCCGCTGTCCCGCCTCTGGCACGCGGTCCCGGCCTTCCCGACCACCAACGAGATCTGGCTCCGCCTCCTGGAGACCTACCGGGGGTAGGACCCCGCCCGGCCGGGTCGCCGCGCGGACCCGGCCGCCCCCGGCGGGTCCGGCGTCTCAGCCGGCCAGGTAGGGCTCGCAGAGGTCACGGATCTGGTCGTCCCAGAAGTCCTGCCAGTCCACGGCCGCCTCGCAGAAGGCGCTCATGGCCTCGTCCGCGCCGTCCCCGCCGGGCGGCGGGGGCTCGGTGCCCGGCGGGGGCGCGTCGTCGGTGGGCTCCGGGTCAGGGGCGGGGGCCTCGGTCTCCTCGGGCGTGGGCTCGGGGAGCGTGGTCGTCAGCCCCTCCTGCGGGGACGGGTCGGTGATCTCCTGGTCCGGCTCGGGGCCCTCCTCGGGGGAGGCGTCCGAGGTGAGCGCCGGGCGTGGGCCGCCGTCCGGCTCCAGGGAGTCCGCCGTCCCGCAGCCGGCGACCCCCAGCACCACCATCGTCACCATCCCCAACGTCCTCTGCCGAGCCCGCACTTGTCTCCTCCGCCTGGTCGTCCGGCGCACTGTGGTGCGGCCCACTCTGTCAGACGGCCGTCCGGAGATCGGCGGCAGCCCGGAGAAGGTGCGGAGAAGAAGCTGTGGCGGGTTTAGGCTCGGGCGCATGGCTTCCGAGGAGGAGAGCAGCGTCCGCGTCGACAGCTGGATCTGGTCGGTGCGGCTGGCGAGGACGCGGTCGGCCGCGGCCGCCGCCTGCCGGGCGGGGCACGTCCGGGTGAACGGGGAGCGGGCCAAGCCGGCGCAGCCGGTGCGGTCCGGGGACGAGATCCGGGTGCGGCAGGAGGGGCGGGAGCGGATCGTGGTGGTGACGAAGCTGATCCGCAAGCGGGTCGGCGCGCCGGTGGCCGTGGAGTGCTACCAGGACAACAGCCCGCCGTCGCCCCCGCGCGAGCAGTCCCTGCCGGTGGCCCGCCGCGACCGCGGCACCGGCCGGCCGACCAAGCGGGAACGGCGGGACACCGAGCGGCTGCGCGGCCTCACCGACCACTGACCTGCCGCCCCGCGCCGGCGGCGCCTCCGCCCCGCCGCCGCGCGGCCCCGGCGGCCGAGCCCCGCCGCCGGGGTGCCCGTCAGGACGTCGGCTCGACGCCGCGGTCGGCCAGCATGTCGGCCATCAGCCGGATCTCGGACTCCTGGGCCTCGACCATGCCGGCGGCCAAGTGCTCGATCTCGTCGGTGCCCGCCTGCTCCGCCGCCGCCTGGGCCATCACGACGCCGCCCTGGTGGTGCACCGTCATCAGCTGGAGGTAACGGATCTCCGCCTCCTCGCCCTCGGCCGCCGAGAGCTCGGCCAGCTCCTCGTCGGTGGCCATGCCAGGCATCAGCGCGCCGTCACCCGCCGCCTCGTGGCCGCCGTGCGCGTCGCCTTCCATCCAGGACATCGGCGGCTCGCCCGAGCTCTTGTTCCGGCCCCAGACCTCAAGCCAGCCGAGCATCATCCCCCGCTGGTTGGCCTGGGTGTTGATGATGTCGTAGGCGAGCCGGCGCACGTCCTCGTCGTCCGTGCGGTCGCGGATGACGAAGGACATCTCCACCGCCTGCTGGTGGTGGACCGACATGTCCCGGGCGAAGCCCACGTCCGCCGACTCCTCGGCCGGCGCGGCCGCCGCGGAGTCGGCGGGGGCCAGGGCGGTCAGGCCGATCAGCAGCGCGGCGACCACGGCGATGGAGCCGCTGGCCGCGATCAGCCACCGCCGGACGCTGGCACTCATTCCGCGAGCCCCCCGGTGCAGGCGGCGCCCGGCTCCGGCGTCTGGGCGCCCTGGACGAAGGTGTTGAGGAAGGTCTCGACGCGCGGGTCGTCCGCGGTGTCGACCGCCAGCTGGTTGCCCCAGGCCGTGAGCACGATTGGCGACTCCTGGTCGGCCTTGGGGCTCATCAGGGTGTACGTGGTGCTGGAGACGCGGTCACCGAGGGTGGCTATGTCCTCCTCGGCGGCGGCGTCGTTGTAGGTGACCCAGACGGCGCCGTGCTCCAGCGAGTGCACCGCGTTCTCGTTGGCTATCTCGGCCTCGTAGACGTCGGCGTCGCAGTTCATCCAGGCCTGCGCGTGGTCGCCGCCGGCCGGCGGGTTCATGTCGTAGTCGACCTGGCCCTCGACGTGGTTGCGGCTGAGCTCCTCCCAGGTCTGCACGCCCTCGATGTCGGCGGACTCGCCGGACTGCGACCCGGCGGTGTCGTTGTCGCCGTCGGCGTTCGACACCAGCCACCAGCCGCCGCCGACGGTGGCGGCGAGCACCACGCAGCAGGCGACGATGGTGAGGAGGCGGTTGCGGCGGTCGCGGGCGCGTTCCTTCCGGCGGGCCTCCTCGATCTTGGCCCGGCGCTCGGCGGTGGCGTTGCGCTTCCCGGACTTGCCACCGGTCCTGCCGCTGGCCTTGTTGCTGGTCTTGTCGGTTGCCATGAGGTCTGAGTCCTTCTTCCGGTTCCGGCGAACGGGATGGTCCTGTTACGGGGGTGTGGGGTGGGACTTTCCCGTCACGTTCGCTGGATCCGCAGCCGATGCAGGTCGACGGCCCCCGCCCCGTCGTTCGCCGGCCCGCTGATGCCGGGCGCGGCAATGACGCGGGCGGCCGGCGGCGCCGGGTCGGGCGGCGGAACGTGGAGCGCGAGCGGGGCCGGGAGCAGCGGATCGGCCGGCGTGCCCGGGCCGCCATGGCACTTGCTGCCCGGGTCGATGGAGTCCGCCTGCGGTGGGGCGTGGGGGTGCTGCCCGAGATCCGACTGCGCGGCGTGGAGACCCGGTGTCGCGGCCAGGGCGGCGGTCTCCGTGCCGGTGGCGGCGAGGCCGAGGGCGCACAGCACGGCGGCGAGGACGAGGGCCCGCCAGAAGGCGGGCCCGGTGATCGGGCGGTTCGGCGCCATGCCCTGGACAGCCCCGCCGCGCCCGGCGTGGCTGACGTCTGTGCCGCCGGTCCGGCCGGCTGTTCGGGTCATCGACGGTCATCGTACTCATGGCCGATCGGTGATGGCCCGGTGCCGTCATGACCACGGATTGTCGCCGGCGACGCGGTAGCGTGGAAACGGCCTTGTGCAGCAGGGTTGTTGGGGCTGTGTGGGCTCACGGGATCCGATCAGATCACCGTGCAATTGGAATCAATCGGACTTTTCAGACTCTCAGACTCGAAGGAGAGCGCCGAGATGGTGTTCAAACGGCTGCTCGGGGCGATGGGCGTGGGCGGCCCCTCCGTGGACACGATCCTGGACGGCGGTGCGGTCGTTCCCGGCACCACGTTGACGGGGCGGGTCATGGTGCGGGGTGGCTCCATGGACGTCGAGATCACCGGCATCCACCTGGATTTCGTGGCACGGGTCGAGGCCGAGGGGCACGACTCGGAGAGCGAGGGCTACGTCGTCTTCCACCGGGCCACGGTGGGCGGCGGCTTCCGGCTCGCCGAGGAGCAGGAGTTCAGCGTGCCCTTCCAGGTGCCGGTGCCGTGGGAGACCCCGGTCACCGAGCTCTACGGCCAGCCGCTGGGCATCGTGCTCGGCGTGCGCACCGAGCTGGCGGTGGCCGGCGCGGTGGACAAGGGTGACCTCGACCCGCTGATGGTCCGCCCGCTGCCGGTGCAGGAGGCCGTGCTCGAGGCGTTCGGTCAGCTGGGCTTCGGCTTCAAGTCGGCCGACCTGGAACTGGGGCACATCGGCGGCACCGGGCAGACGCTGCCGTTCTACCAGGAGATCGAGATGTACCCGCCGGAGCACTACGCGCACGCCATGCGCGAGATCGAGATCTCCCTGCTGGCCTCCCCCAGCGGGCTCGAGGTGGTGCTCGAGGCCGACAAGCCGGGCGGCTTCTTCAGCGGTGGGCACGACGTCGTCAACCGCTTCGGCGTGGGCCACCACGACGTCGGCCAGACCGACTTCAACGGGCTGGTGGACTCCTGGGTCAGGCAGCTCGCCGAGCGGCACGGCGGCGGTCACGGCGGTGGCTTCTTCGGCGGCGGCCACCAGGGCCACCAGGGCCACCACGACCCGTACGGGCACCAGGGCTACCACCCGCACAAGGAAGAGGAGGAGCGCTCCGGCTTCGGCGCGGGCGCGATGGTCGCGGGCGTGGCGGCCGGCGTGGTCGGCGGCCTCGTCCTGGGCGAGGTCATCGACGAGGTCGGCGACATGTTCGAGGGCGACGAGGACTGACGGCGCCCGCGTCGGAAACTCCCGGCTCACTCGCGTGAGTTCACTCGCGCGAGTGAGCCTTCGCTCGTTATCGACGGCGTGCTCCGGGTCTTGCCCCGGCGACCGGACGAGTCTGGTGTAAGAACGACCGTGAACCGATCTCCGTCGTTCTCACCCGTTCTCGCCCGTTCTCGCCCGTTCTCCTCCCGTTTGGTGTGGGGCTCCTTCGCCATGTCGTTTGCCAAGAAACCGCTACGGAAAATCAACGCCGCGCTCGGCTGGGTGACCGGCTTCCAGGTGCGCCGCACGCGCCCCGGGTCCGCCGCCCCACGCTCGATCGCTCCCCCGCGCGCCGCGGGCACCCGGAGCGTGATCGCGCCGCGGCCGCCGGCCGACCCGGTCAGGGACCGGCTGCTGCGCCGCCCGGTGTTCATCATCGCGCCGGTGCGCTCGGGATCCACCCTGCTGCGGCTCACCCTCAACGCGCACTCCCGGCTGCACGCGCCGCACGAACTCCACTTCCGCCGGCTCGAGGTGGCCCACGCCACCCGCCTCGCCGAGCGCTCGCTCGGCCTGTTGGGACTCGACCAGGCCGAGCTCGAACACCTGCTGTGGGACCGGGTGTTGCACCGGGAGCTGGCGCGCTCCGGCAAGGAGACGCTGGTGGAGAAGACCCCGGGGAACGCGTTCGTGTTCCGGCGGATCGCCACCTGTTGGCCGGACGCCAGGTTCCTGTTCCTGCTGCGGCACCCGGCGGCCGTCGCCCGCTCCTGGCACGAGGCGGACCCGGTGAAGCGCAACCCGGAGCACGCCGCCCACGACGCGCTGCGCTATCTGAACGCCGTGGAGCGCGCCCGGCGCGCGCTGCCGGGACACACCGTGCGCTACGAGGAGTTGACCGGCGACCCGGAGGCCACGCTCCGCTCGGTCTGCGACTTCCTCGACGTCTCCTTCGAGCCGGGGATGTTGGAGTACGGGCAGGTGCCGGGCGCCACCGCCCGGTTGGAGAAGGGGCTCGGCGACTGGCGCGAGAAGGTCAGGTCGGGCCGGGTCCAGCCGGCCCGCGAGCTCCCCCCGCCCGAGGAACTGCCGGCGGTGCTGCGGGAGATCTGCGAGACCTGGGACTACCCGACGTCCGGCCCCGCGGCCGGCCCCGCGTCCGGTCCCGCCGCGGATTCGGCGGGCGGCCTGGTCGGCACCGGGCGGGCGTCATGAGGGGCCACGCCGAACTGGCCCAGGTGTGGCCCCGGGACGGCCGGCTGCGCCTCGTCGGCCGGCTGCACGACCACGCCCCCGAGCCGGCCACGGCCGACGGCTGGACGCTGCGGGTGGCCCGGCGCGGCGCGGTCGGGCAGCCGGCGCTGCGCTACCCGGCGCCGCTCGACGGGGCGGCGTTCGACTCCTCGTTGCCGGTGGCGGACCTGGTGCCGGCCGACGTGTTCGAGCCGCCGGCGCTGTGGGACGTCTGGCTGGCACCGCCAGGAGCCACCGGCGCCGGGCTGCGGGTGGGCCGGCTGCTCGACGACATCAGGAACAAGAAGACGGTCATGGTCTTCCCCGGCCAGCGGGTCACCAGGGGCGAGCTGACGCTGCTGGTGCGGCCGTACTACACGATCAAGGACAATCTCTCCGTCGAGGTGCGGCCCGGGCGATGAAGATCCGCTATCTGCTGCTGCACGCCTACGGGATGGGCGGCACGATCAGAACCGTGTTCACGCAGGCCGGCGCGCTGGCCGCGGCCGGCCACGACGTACGCGTGGTCAGCGTGCTCCGGCGCGCCGACCGCCCCTACTTCCCGCTCGACTCCCGGGTACGGCTCTTCGCCCTCGCCGACCTGCGACACCGCCACGACCACGACGCCGAGCCGGCCGGGCACCGCGGGCCGCTGCGCCGGCTCGCCGACCGCCGGGCGGCCGGGCCGGCGCGGTTCGTGCCGCGCGGCGAGGGCGGCTACGCGGCGCTGACCCGCGGCATCGAGCGCCAGGTCATCGACTACCTGGGCGAGTTGCGGGACGGGGTGCTGGTGACCACCCGGCCCTCGCTGAACCTGCTGGCCGCCAGGTTCGCCACCCGGGGCGTGCTGCGGGTGGCCCAGGAGCACATGAACCTGTCCGTCCACCAGCCCGACGTGCGGGCCGCGATCACCCGCTGGTACGGGCGGTTCGACGCGATCGCCGTGCTGACCCAGCGGGACCGCGGGGACTACCTGCGGATCGCGCCCGACACCCGGGTGGAGCTGATCCCCAACGCGGTGCACTCGTTGAAGCAGAAGCCGGCCACCTGCGCCAGCCGGATCGCGGTGACCGCCGGCCGGCTGCGCCCGCAGAAGGGGTACGACCTGCTGATCCCCGCTTTCTCCCGGCTGGTGGACGAGTTCCCCGACTGGCAGCTGCGGATCTACGGCACCGGGGACCGCGGCAAACAGCTGCGGAAGCTGATCGAGGAACACCACCTGTACAACCACGTGTTCCTGATGGGCCGCTCCGACCAGCTGGACGAGGAGCTGGCCAAGGCCTCGATGTACGTGCTGAGTTCGCGGGCCGAGGGGCTGCCGATGGTGATGATCGAGGCGATGACGCACGCGCTGCCCGTGGTCAGCTTCGACTGCCCGACGGGCCCAGCGGATGTGATCACCGACGGCAAGGAGGGGCTGCTCGTCCCGCCGGAGGACGTGGAGGGGCTCGCCGCGGCGATGCGCACCCTGATGGCCGACGAGGGGCTGCGGGCCCAGATGGGCGACGCGGCGCTGGCCACCGTGCAGGCGTACGCGCCGGAGGCGATCCGCGACCGGTGGACGGCGCTCTTCGAGTCGTTGGCCGGCTCCAGGACCGGGTGAAGGACCGGCCCTCGCCAGGGGCGTCACGGTGGCTCGCCGTCAGACGCGGAGGTAGGCGAGCACGGCGAGCACCCGGCGGTGGTCGTCGGGGGCCGGCGGGAGGTCGAGCTTCGCCAGGATGCTCGCGATGTGCTTCGCCACCGCCGCCTCGGTCACGACGAGACGCCTGGCGATCGCCGCGTTGGAGCGGCCCTCCGCGATCAGCGCGAGCACTTCGCGCTCACGCGGCGTCAGGCGGGCCAACGGATCACGGCGCCGCGCCAACAACTGGCGCACCACCTCCGGGTCCACGACTGTCGCCCCGGCCGCCACCCGGCCGACGGCGTCGGCGAACTCCTCGACGTCGCCGATGCGTTCCTTGAGGAGGTATCCCATCCCCGCGCCGCCCAGACGGTCTTCGAGCAGCTCGTCGGCGAACGTCTGCTCGACGTACTGGCTGAGCACGAGCACCGCGAGTTCCGGCTGCTCCGACTGGAGTCTGCGGGCGGCGCGCAGGCCCTCGTCGCGGAAGTCGGGCGGCATGCGGACGTCGACGATGACCAGGTCGGGCCGCTGCCGCTGGGCGGCGGCGAGCAACGAGGCGCCGTCTCCGACGGCTCCGACCACGTCGTGACCGAACCGCCGCAGCAGGTGCACCATGCCCTCGCGCAGCAGCACGGTGTCCTCGGCGATCAGGACGCGGAGGGGTGGTGGCACGGGATCTCCGCTCTGATCGTGGTGGGCCCGCCCGGCGGACTGGACAGGAGCATTCTGCCGTCGGCGGCGGCGATCCGGTCGGCCAGGCCGAGGAGGCCGGTACCGCGCGCGGCGTCGGCCCCACCCACGCCGTCGTCCTCGATCTCCAGGCACAGCACCCCTTCGGCGCTGCGGGCCGCGATGCGGCACCGGCCGGCTCCGCTGTGCCTGGCGATGTTGGTCAGCGCCTCGGTGACCACGAAGTAGACCGTGGCCTCGACGCCGGGCGACAGCCGCTCTGGCAGGTCGATGTCGACGGTGGCGGGGACCGGGGAGCGCCCGGCGATGTCCCGGACGGCGGCGGGGATTCCGCGCTCGGTGAGCACCTGTGGGTGAACTCCCCTGATCAACTCGCGCAGCTCAGCGAGCGCCTCCTTGGCGAGGGTGTGGGCCTCCCCCACCTCCTTGGCCGCGACGCTGCCCGGCGCCACGTCCAGCGCGGCTATCCCCAGCTTCATGTTCAGGGCGACCAGGCGCTGCTGGGCCCCGTCGTGCAGGTCGCGCTCGATGCGGCGGCGCTCCGCCTCGAAGGCGTCGACGAGCCGCGCCCGGGAGCGGACCACCTCGCGCAACTCGCCGTCCCCTGGGGCGAGGGCGGCCCTGGCCAGGGCGCCACGGGCCCCCGCCCAGGCGCCGATGGGGTAGGCCGCTATGGGCAGCAGGACCGCTCCGGCGACCGGCCCCGTGATCGCCTGCCAGGGCGCGGCGGTCGGTTGGAACGGCGCGGCCAACAGGAACCCGGGGATGCCGATCGAGACCAGGACGACGGCGAGGTCCGCCCAGCCCACGGCCAGGATCGAGACGGCGCCGTAGCCCACCGTCCGCCAGCCGTCGAGTGGCCGCAGCGGCTCGCTGTCTATCAGGGTGAGGCGCCACCTCTCGAACGGTCCCGCCATCAGAACGGCGAAGGCCAGGATGTGGACGGCGGCGAGCACGCACGCCGTCCTGCCGAAGGGGGCGGTCAGCACGCCGAGCAGCGCGAGACCGAGCGCGGTGCTGAAGAATCCGCCGGTCAGCAGATACGTCAGCGACCGCAGGGGCCAGTTGGAGCGGAGATATCCCAGAGGCCGGTAGCTGAGAGCCTCCAGGACGTTACGAGGAAACACCCGTCGACCGTATCGAGCCACCCCCGGGGTGGTCGGTAGTGCCAGGTGGAGTATTTCTTCTCGCCCTGGCGCCAATGCGCGGGCGGGGCACCGTGCCGTTGCCTGGATCCCATGACCTTGACACCGACTGACCCCACTCCCCCTCCCGTTCGGCTCCACGCCGTCCGGAAGCGCCACGGCACGGGAGAGCACGCCGTGACCGCTCTGGACGGCGTCACCGTCGCCTTCGCCTCCGGCACGATGTCGGCCGTGATGGGGCCCTCGGGCTCGGGGAAGTCGACCCTGCTCCACTGCGCGGCGGGCATCGACCGTCCGTCCGCCGGCGAGGTGTGGATCGCCGGCACCGAGTTGGGCGGCCTCGACGAACACGGTCTGACGCTGCTGCGCCGGGAGCGGGTCGGTTTCGTCTTCCAGGAGTTCAACCTGGTCTCGGCGTTGACGGCGGCGCAGAACGTGGAGTTGCCGCTCCGGCTGGCCGGGCGGCGTCCGGCGGCCGGCGCGGCACGGGAGGCCCTGGCCCGGGTCGGCCTCGCGGCCAGGGCCGGCCATCGGCCGAGTGAGTTGTCGGGAGGCCAGCGACAACGGGTCGCGATCGCCAGGGCGTTGATAGCGCGCCCGGCGGTGCTCTTCGCGGACGAGCCGACCGGGGCACTGGACAGCGCCGCGTCGCGCACCGTGCTCGAACTGCTGCGACAGCTGGTGGACACGGAGGGGCAGACGGTGATCATGGTGACGCACGATCCCGCCGCGGCGGCGTTCGCCGACCGTGTCGTGCTCCTCGCGGACGGGCGGCTCGCCGACGAGTTGCCGGGCGGCACGGGAGCCGAGGCGATCGCGGCGCGGACGGCGGCGCTCGAGGTGCGGTCGTGACGGTCCTGGCGATGGTCAGGCAGCGTTGGGTCTCGTTCCTCGGCTGCTTCGTCGCGGTCGCGGTGGGCGTCGCCGTGGTGACGATGAGCGGTCTGATCCTGCTCTCGGGCGGCACGGGCGTGCCGGCGCGGCTCGCCGCCGCCCCGGTGCTGGTCGCCAGCCCTGAGGAGGCCCAGGTCAGCGGCGTGTTCGCCCAGCCGCCGCCCTGGTCACCCGAGCGGGCCGAGCGGTTGCGGGAGGCACTGGCCGCGCTGCCGGGAGTCGACGCGGCGGTCCCCGTCCGCGACTTCTACGCGCAGTCCTTCGGCACCGAGCAGCGCGCCGGCGAGCGGCAGGGCCACGGCTGGTCCACCGCGGCGCTGGCCTCGTTCGGGCTGACGGCCGGCGGGCCGCCGACCGCGGCGGGCGACATCGTCGTCGACCGGGCGCTCGGCCTGCCGCCTGGCGAGCGGGTGGCGATCCTGACCGCCGAGGGTCCGGTCGACTTCACGGTCTCGGGCACGATGGCCGGCCCCGGCTACTACGTCACGGACGAGCGGGCCGCGGAACTCGCCGGTGGTGTCCGCGTCATCGGCCTCACCCTCGCGCCCGGAACAGATCCCGCACGGGTGGCCGAGTCCGCGCGGGAGGTCGTCGGTTCCGAGGGCCGGGTGCTGTCCGGTTCCGCCCGGGGCGCGCTCGCCCCCGAGCAGGACGAGATGACCGGCTGGATCGGCGCTCAGGTCGTCACCGCGATGACGGTGCTCTCCGCGTTCGTCTCCGTCTTCGTCGTGTCGTCGTCCTTCGCCTTCACGGTCGCCAGGCGTCGTCGCGAGTTCGGCCTGTTGCGGGCTATCGGCGCGACGCCGCGGCAGTTGCGGCGCGTGCTGTACGGCGAGGCGGTGTCGGTGGGCGTCCTCGCGGCGGGCGTCGGGTCCGTGCTCGGGCTGCTGCTGGCGCCTGCCATGGCCGGGCTGCTGGTCGACGGCGGCCTGCAGCCGGTGGGCTTCGCCGTGCGGTTCACCTGGTGGGTTCCCCCCGCCGCGTTCGCCCTCGGTCCCGCGGTCGCCCTGGTCGGGGTGTGGTGGGCCTCCCGCCGGGTGGCGCGGGTGGCTCCGCTGGACGCCATGCGGGAGGCGGTGGTCGACACCGTGCCGATGACCAGGGGCCGTTGGCTGTCGGGGCTCGGGCTGGCGGGCTTGGGCGTGGCCTGCGCCGCCGGCACGGCCGTCGCCGGTCCTGACGCCATGGTCCTGTTGGGCCTCGGCACCGCGATGAGTCTCACCGCCGGGCTCACCGTCCTCAGCCCGGCGTTCACCCGGCCCGTGGTGAGCGCGTTGACGCGGCCGCTCGCCATCCGCCCCGGGGCGACGTCCATGCTGGTGCGGGAGAGCGTGCGCACCGCGGTGCGCCGCACCTCGGCGACGGTCGCGCCGGTGCTCGCCACGGTGGCGTTCGCCGTGCTGATCACCAGCACGGTGGAGACCACCGCCGGCGCGGGGACCGCGGGTGAGGCCGCCGCCGTGCGGGCGGAGGCCGCGATCGTCCCGCGGGGCACCCCCGGCCTCTCGGCCGCGGCCGTGGCCGGGGTCGAGGGCGCCGCCGTGCTGTCGACCACCGTCTACCCGGCGGCCGGCGGTTCCGCGCTGCTCGCGGCCGGCGTCTCCCCGGAGTTCGCGGCGGTGCGCGGCGCGCCGGCGCCCGCCGAGGGCACGGTCGTCGTGAGCGCGGCGGTGGCCGGGGCGCACGGCCTGGAAGAGGGCGCGGGCTTCGGCCTCGTCTTCGACGACGGCCGAGCGGAGCGGCTCCGGGTGGCCGCGGTGATCGGCGACGATCTGCCGTACCAGCTGCTGCTGCCGGCCGAGTTGGTGCGGGCCCGTGATCCCTCGGCGCTGGCCGACGTCGTGTTCCGCACCGGTGGGCCGCCGGCCCGTCCGGCGGCGGAGCTCGGCGCCGAGGAGGTCTCGGTCCTGGAGCAGGCACGAGGGGACGACGCGGAGGAGGACGACCTGATACGTCTCTTCACGCTGATTCTGGTCGCCATGACGGCCGGGTACACGGCGATCGCCGTCGGTTCCACGCTGCTGACGGCGACCTCGGACCGGGCACGTGACTTCCGGGTGCTGCGGCTGTCGGGCGCGTCGCGGCGCCAGGTGCTCATGGCCGTGGCGGGAGAGACCTGTTGCGTCGTGGCGATCGGCGCCGTGCTGGGCCTGGCCGCGGCCGCTCCGGCGCTGCTGGGCATGAGCCACGGGCTGCGCGAGAACCTGGGCGTCCCGGTGGAGCCGGTGGTCGCCTGGCCGTGGGTGGTGGGCTCGGTCGGTGGGTGTCTGCTGGTCGGGCTGGCCGCCAGCGTGCTGCCCGCCCGCCGCGTCCTCCGTCAGGCGGGGGTCCCCCGGTCCAGGGGAGGGCGGATGAGCGGCTGACGGGAGCCGGCCGGCCGGTCCTGGACCGGGGGTCTCAGGAGACGATGTCCTTGTTCCGGAAGCCGCGGAAGGCCAGCGCGAACAGCACCAGGGCGTAGGCGACGGAGACCGCGGTGCCGCGGATCATGCCGCCCCACTCCAGCTGCGGCTGGAAGGCGTCGGCCCAGGCGAACTGCCAGTGCGCGGGCAGGAAGTCGCGCCAGTCGCCGAGCGCGGTGATGGCGTCGAGGATGTTGCCGACGATGGTGAGCCCGAGCGCGCCGCCAACCGCGCCGAGTGGCGCGTCGGTGGCGGTGGACAGCCAGAACGCGAGGCCGGCGGTGACCAGTTGGGCGACCAGCACGTAGCCCACGCCGACGGCGAGGCGGCCCAGCGCCTCGCCGGCCGGCAGGGTGCCGCCGGTGGGCAGCTCCAACGGCCCCCAGCCGTAGGCGGCCGCGCCGACGGCCAGGGCCACCAGCGGCAGCAGGACCATGGCGGCGGCGCTGAACAGCAGCGCCACGCCGAGCTTGCTGAGCAGCAGCCGGGTGCGTGGCACCGGCGCCGCCAGCAGGTAACGCAGCGAGGACCAGCCGGCCTCGGCGGCCACCGTGTCGCCGAAGAACAGGGCCACGGGCACCACGAGCAGGAAGCCGGCGGAGAGGAAGAGGCAGGTGGCGGCGAAGTTCACGCCGGAGGCGGTGGCGGTGTCCAGCAGGGTGAGTTCGCCGCCGCCGCTCGGCTCGCCGCCGACCTCGAAGGCCACGGCGACCACCAGCGGCAGCAGGCCGAGCAGCGCGCCGATCACCAGCGTGCGGCGGCGCCGCAGTTGGCGGACGGCCTCCACCCGCAGCGGCAGGGTGCGGCGGGCGGCGTAGCCGGGCGCCGCGTCGAGGGCGGTGGTGCCGACGGCGGCCGTGGTGTCGGCTGTGGTGTCCGGCGCGGCGGCCATCAGGCGCCTCCGATCAGGGTGAGAAAAGCGTCCTCGAGGCGGCGGTGCGGCCCCACAGCGTGCACGGGGATCTCCAACCGCACCAGCTCGGCGAGGAGTTCGGCGGGGCTGAGGCCGTCGAGCCGGATCAGCAGGCCCGTCTCGGCGCGGCCGACCGAGGCGACGCCCGGCAGTGCGGCGACCTGTTCGAGCACCGCGTCGGTGGGCTCGACGTCGATGCCGACCAGCAGGGTGTCGCCCGAGCCGGTGATCTCGCCGACCGGGCCGGAGCGCACCAGCCGGCCGCCGTCCATCACCACCAGGTCGGTGCAGGTCTGCTCGACCTCGGCGAGCAGGTGGCTGGAGACGATCACGGTGCGGCCCTCGGCGGCGTAGCCGGTCATCACGTCGCGCATGGCGCGGATCTGCGGCGGGTCGAGGCCGTTGGTGGGCTCGTCGAGGATCAGCAGTTCCGGCAGGCCGAGCATGGCCTGGGCGATGGCGAGCCGCTGCCGCATGCCCTGCGAGTAGGTGCGGACGGCGCGTTCGACGGCGGTGCCGAGGCCGGCGATCTCCAGGGCCTCGTCGAGGTGGGCGTCGGCGGCCGGGCGGCCGGTGGCGGCCCAGTAGAGCTCCAGGTTGGCGCGGCCGCTGAGGTGGGGCAGGAAGCCGGCACCCTCGACGAAGGCGCCGACCCTGGAGAGCACCGGGGCGCCAGGACCGACGAGGTGGCCGAAGAGCCGGATCTCGCCGGCGTCCGGGGCGATCAGGCCCATCAGCATGCGCAGCGTGGTGGTCTTGCCCGCGCCGTTGGGGCCGAGCAGGCCGAGCACCTGGCCGCGCCTGACCTGGAAGGAGAGGTCGCGGACCGCGTAGCGGTCGCCGGCACCCGCGTAGCGCTTGGTGAGCCCTTCGATCCGCAGCGGGACGTCGGCCAGCAGCGGGTCGGGGGCCGGGTCGACCCGGGCGGTGCCGGCCGGGGCGCGGCGGCGGCCGGTGAGCAGAATCGCCGCCGCGACGACGGCACCGCCGAGTGGCAGGCCCCAGGTCCACCAGGGCAGCGGCGGGGGGCCGCTGACCAGTTCTGGTGCGGTGGGCACGGTGAGCGCGGGGTCGGCGAGCGAGACCGTGTGGGTGGCCGGCTCGTTCGGCGAGGCGTAGCCGATGTCGGTGGTGGAGAGCACCACCCGCATCCGGTGGCCGGCCTCGAACGGGTAGTCGATGGTGGGGAGTCGGACGTCGACGGTGCGTCCCTCGCCGATGTCGTCGACGCGGATCGGGGCGACCAGTTGGGCGGGCAGGGTCTGGGTGCCGCCGTCCGGCGCGACGTCGTAGAGCTTGGCGAACAGCACGGCGCTCTCGGCGTCGGACGACAGGTCGACCCGCACGGAGGGGGCGCCGGTGACCCGGGTGGTCCGCTCCAGCGGCGCGGAGTCGAAGGAGGCGTACTGTCCGGGGAAGTCGAGCGCGAGGCCGAGGCCGAGGGTGGAGATCCGGGCGAGGGCGCCGAGCCCGGGGACGGCGGAGACGCCGGGCGGGGCGCCGCCCGGTGGGTTGACGAAGCTCTGCTCGCCGCCGGTGAGTTCGACGGTGGTGGACTCGCCGTCGAGCCCCGGGTAGGCGTCGCCCGTGGCGCCGCGCAGCAGGGTGGAGCCGTTGGTGGAGTCGAAGCCGCTGATCCGGGTGACGCGGAATCCCGGCCCGGTGTCGGCGCCCGGGTCGTCGCGCAGGTAGCGGTCGAACCAGTCGATGGTGCGCTGCTCGGTCCTGCCGGCCTCGGAGACGCCGCCGTCGTGGCCCGCCCACACCCAGTCGACGCTGACCGGGGCGCCGTTGGCCTCGATGGCGCCGGCCATGGCGTCGGCCTGGTCGAGGGGGAAGAGCGAGTCGTGCTGGCCCTGGGTGATCAGGGTGGGCACGTCGATGCGGTCGGCGACGGCGGCGGGGCTGCGGGCGTGCAGCAGGTGGCGGGCCGCCTCGTCGGGCGCGCCGGCGACGGCCACCCGCTCGTAGAGCGCGCACAGCTCGGGCAGGAACCGGCCGCAGCCCGGCTCTTCGGCGGTCGATCCGGTGGTGGCCTCGGTGGATCCGGTGGTGAACAGGATGCCGGTCCACAGCCGCTTGAAGACGCCCTCGGGGAACAGCGCGTCGGCGAGGTCCCAGTAGGTGACGCGCGGGGCGATGGCGTCCACCCGGTCGTCGTGCCCGGCGGCGAGCAGCGCGATGGCGCCGCCGTAGGAGGATCCCGCGACGCCGACCCGGGGGTCGCCCTCGCCGTCGAGCCGGATGTCGGGGCGCTCGGCGAGCCAGTCGATCAGCCGGGAGACGTCGGCGACCTCACGCTCCGGGTCGTTGAGGCCGATGCGCCCGGTGGAGCCGCCGAAGCCGCGGGCCGACCAGGTCAGCACGGCGTAGCCGGCGCGGGCCAGCCGCTCGGCCTCCGGCCTGACGTCCTCCTTGCTGCCGCCGAAGCCGTGCGCGAGCAGCACGGCGGGGCGGGGCTCGGCGGCCTCGCCGGCGGTGAACAGGGAGGTGTCGATCCGCACGGTCTGCCGGCTGCCCGGCTCCTCCGGCATCTCGAACACCCGGTCGTCGCGCGCCACCTCGGGCCCGTCGTCGCCGGTCGCCGCCCAGGTGCCGACGCCGGCCAGCACGGCCAGGGCGGCCAGCACCCCGGCCAACCGGCGGCCGCGCAGGGGCCATCGCGTTCTCATGTGCCGGGGTTCTCCTTCGAGACGGCCAATGGTCTCTCCACGCTAACCGAACCGGCGGCCGAACCCCGGTCGGGGGCCGGCCGCCGGCGGCAGCGTGCTCAGCGCGTCGACGCGCTGGGCACCGGCAGCTCGACGAGCCAGCGGCGCAGGGAGTCCGCGGTGGTGCCGGCGTGTTCCGCCATCATCGTGCAGTGGTCGCCCGGCACCTCGGCGGTGTCGATGTCCGTCGGCCAGACCGAGCGCCAGTCGGTCAGGCCGGCGGTCGGCGCGTCCGGCGCGCCCGGCACGCAGCGGTCGGGGCGCACCAGCAGCGTCCTGGCCCGCAGGGGCCGCGGTCGCCAGTCGTGGAACATGGCGGCGTAGGCGCCGAACGCCGTGACCGTGGTGAAGTCGAGAGCGGCGAACTCCCGCCTGCGCCCGACGAGTTCGTAGCCGAGGGCGGCGCGGAACCGGAGCGGCATCCGGTCCCGGATGTAGCTGTCGAGGAGGACCACACCGGCGGGCGACGCACCCTCGCTCTCCAGCCGTTCCGCGACCGCGTGCGCGACGGGCCCGGCCGAGGAGTAGCCGAGGAGCGTGAAGGGCCGGTCGACGACCGGGCGCAGCGCCTCGACTAGGGAGCTGATCAGGATCTCCCGGCTGGCCGCCAGCGGCTCGCCCCGCCGGAAGCCGGGCAGGGCGAGGACCGAGAGGCCGACGCGGCCGCGCAGCCGTTCGGCGAGCGGGGCGAACTGGGCGGGGCCGTCGACCGGTGCCAGCGGGGGCAGGGCGATCAGTTCCGGCCCTCCGTCACCGGAGGAGAGCCGGGTCAGGGGCGGCGCCGAGAACACGGCGCGGTACGGTGCGTCGAAGCGTTCCCGGAGGGCGGCGGCGCTGGCGAGCAGCGTGTCCGCCTGCTCGTCCTTGCCGTCGAGGACGAGCCTTCGGTACAGCTCGCCGGGGCCCGGGCCCTGCCACTCGTCGGCGCCCGGGTCGGGGGCGGCCGCCGTGTCGGGTCCCACCGGTGCGGCCGTCGCGATGTCGGCGACCGCGCCGGCCAGGCTCCGGGCGAGTGCCTCCGGGGTGGGATGCCGGAAGGCGAGGGTCGCCGGCAGCCGCAGCCGGAGCGCGCCGCTGAGGCGGTTGCGCAGCTCGATGGAGGTGAGTGAGTCGAATCCCAGCGCCTGGAAGGACCGCTCGGGCTCGATGGCCTCGGGCCCGGGGTGGCCGAGGACGACCGCGGTCTCGGCGCGCACCACCTCCAGCAGGATCGTGTGGCGTTCTGGCTCGGGTGCCGCGGCGAGTCGGGCGCCCAGGTCGGACGCACCGGGCAGGGTGCGCGCCGCCGGGGCGGCGGGCGCCCGGCGGGCCAGCCCCACGAGCATGTCGGGCAGGGTGTCGCCGGCCGCGGCGTCGCGCAGGGCCTCGCCGTCGAGCCTGGCCGGCACCAGGTGGGCGTCGGCCCGGTCGAGGGCCTCGTCGAGCAGGGCGAGGGCGCGGTCGGTGGGGAGCGGGGCCACTCCGACGCGGCGTACCCGGGCCACGTCGGCCGCGTCGAGTGAATCCGTCATGCCGCTCGGCTGGGCCCAGGGGCCCCAGGCCAGGGCGGTGGCGGGCAGGCCTGCGAGGGCGCGGCGCGCGGCCAGCGCGTCGAGCGTGGCGTTGGCCGCCGCGTAGTTGCCCTGCCCTGGGCCGCCGAGCACACCGGCGACGGAGGAGAACAGCACGAACGCCGAGAGGTCCGACCCTCGGGTGAGCTCGTCCAGATGGGCGGCGCCTCCCGCCTTGGGCGCGAGGACGGTGTCGATGCGGTCCGGTGTCAGGGTCTCGATGACGCCGTCGTCGAGCACGCCCGCGGTGTGCACGACGGCGGTCAGGGGGTGCGTGGCGGGGACCTGGCCGAGCAGTGCGGCGAGTTGGGCGCGGTCGGCGGTGTCGCAGGCCGCGATCGTGACCCGGGCGCCCCTGGCGGTCAGTTCGTCGCGGAGTCGGCGCGCCCGCGGCGCCTGGTCGCCGCGGCGGCTGGCGAGCAGCAGGTGCCGCACGCCGTGCCTGGCGACCAGGTGGGTGGCGACCTCGCCGGCCAGGGTGCCGGAGCCGCCGGTGATGAGGACGGTGCCCTCCGGGTCGAGGGGCCGGGGGACGGTGAGGACGAGCTTGCCCGTGTGCTGTCCCTCGCGCATCAGCCGGAAGGCCTCGGGTGAGCGCCGGATGTCCCAGGCGGTGACCGGCAGCGGGTGCAGCACGCCGCGGGCGAAGAGGTCCCGCAGCTCGGCGAGGAGCCCCCTGAGGTGGTCGGCGCCCAGCTCGGTGACGAGGAACGCCTCGTAACCGACGCCGCGGTGGGCCTCGGCGACCCGCGCGGGGTCGCGGACGTCGGTCACGCCCATCTCGACGAACCGGCCGCCCGGTGCCAGCAGGCGCAGCGTGGCGTCGACGAAGTCACCGGTGAGCGCGTTGAGCGCCACGTCGACGCCACGCCCCTCGGTGGCCCGGAGGATGGCCGGTGGGAAGTCGAGGGTCCGTGAGGAGGCCATGTCGGTCGCCGCGATGCCGGCCGAGCGCAGCAGGTGCCACTTCTCGGGGCTCGCCGTGCCGAGGACCCGCGCTCCGAGGTGTCGGGCGATCTGGGTGGCCGCCATGCCCACGCCGCCGGCGGCGGCGTGCACCAGGACGGTCTGTCCCGGTCGTACGTCGGCGAGGTACCTGAGCGCGTGGTAGGCGGTGAGGAACGCCATGGGCACGGTGGCGGCCTGGGCGAAGGTCCAGCCCTCGGGGACGGGCAGGACGAGCCGGTGGTCGGCGACCACCTGGGGGCCGAGGGCGGAGGGCCACAGGCCCATCACCCGGTCGCCGGGGGCGAGTCCGGTGACACCGGGGCCGACCTCGGTGACCACGCCCGCGCCCTCGGCGCCGAGCGGGCTGGCGGTGGGCAGCATCCCGAGGGTGTTGAGGACGTCACGGAAGTTGAGGCCGGCCACCCGCACGGCGACCCGGATCTGCCCGGTGGTCAGGGGCGCCTCGGCCGCCGGGTGGGGTACCGGGCGCAGGGCCGTCAGGCTGCCGGCCCGGCCGGGTTCGAGGCGCCAGGCCCCGGTCTGCGGCGGGACGAGCCGTTGCCCGGTGGCGCGGGTGAGGCGCGGCACGTGGCACCGGCCGTCGCGGACGACGAGTTGGGGTCGGTCGTCGTGCAGCGCGTGCGGCAGCGTGCCGGCCGAGGCGGGGGTGCCGTCCCAGTCGACGAGCCGGAGGCGGCCCGGGTGTTCCGCCTGGGCGGCCCTGACCAGGCCCCAGACCGCCGCGTGGGCGGGGTCGACGGGCTCGGGTCCCGCGGCGGCGACCGCGTGCCGGGTGAGCAGCACGAGGCGGGAGGACGCCCATCGGTCGTCCTCGAGCCACCGCCTGATCTCCGGCAGGGCGGCCTTCACCTCGGTCGACGGCTCCGCCGCCGGCCGTGACCCGACGCACCGGACCACGGTGTCGGGGGGAGCGGTGGCGCCCGCGTCGATCGCCGCGGAGAGCGTGGCGAGGTCGGGGTGGTGGGCGGCCAGGTCGGCGATCGGTTCCCTGGGGTCGCCGACGAGAGCGAGGCGACCGGCAGGCGCCGGGGCGAGGTCGCCCGCCGACAGGGGCCGCCAGTCGACCCGGTACAGCGCGTCGCCCGGTTCGTCGAGCGCCGCGTCGAGCTTGGCGGTGGTCACGGCCCGCATCACGAGGGCGTCGATGGAGCCGACGGCGTTCCCCCGGTCGTCGGCCAGGCTGACGGCGAAGCCCTCGCCCGAGGCCGCGGGGGCGATCCTGACGCGGAGCCTGTCGGTGTTCGGCGGGGAGAGCCGCACCCCGTTCCAGACGAACGGCAGCCGCGTCTCCCCCACCACGTCGAGGCCGGCCGCGTGCAGGGTGCTGTCGAGCAGCGCGGGGTGCATCAGGTAGGCGCCGGCCTGCTCGCGCAGCCCCTCGGGGAGTTCGACCTCGGAGAAGGTCTCGTCGCCGCGTCGCCAGAGGCGGACGAGCCCGTGGAAGGCCGGTCCGAAGGTGAAGCCGCACTCGGCGGAGCGCGCGTAGGGATCCTGGCCGTCGAGCGGGACGGCGCCGGCCGGCGGCCACTGGGTCGTCGGGGCCGGTTCGGGCGCCGGCCCCGACGCGGTGCCGGCGGGGGTGCCGGTGGTGGTGACGGTGCCGGTGACGTGCCGCACCCAGCGGACGTCGGGGGCCGCGTCCAGCGGCCGTGACTCCAGGGTGACCGCCCGGTGGCCGGTCGGTCCCGGCTCGTCCACGGTGAGCCGCACGACGGCGGTGGCCCGCGCCGGCAGCAGCAGCGGGTTCTCCATGGTGAGTTCCTCCACCACCGGGCAGCCGGCCTCGCGGCCCGCCTGGAGGGCGAGTTCCACGAAGACGACGCCCGGGACCACCACCCGGCCGAGCACGACGTGGTCGGCGAGCCAGGGTGCGGTGGTGGTGGAGAGCCGCGCGGTCAGTTCGAGGCGGCCGGTGACCGGGTCGCGCACCACGGACTCGATCAGCGGGTGCCGCGTGGCCGCGGTCGCGAAGGTGCCGGCGGTGGGCCGCGTGGCCGGCCAGTGGCGGTGGCGGGTGAAGGCGTAGGTGGGCAGGTCGAGGGGGCGCCACGACGCGTCGACGTCGAAGGCGCGGGTCCAGTCGACGGCGAGGCCGTGCAGGAACACGCTGGTCAGGGCGGTGTCGAAGTGACCGCGTGCGGTGCCGCCGCCGCGCTGGACGGCGACGGCGAGGGTGCCGGGCTCGCCGGGGAGGCTCTCCAGCACGGCCGGCGTCAGGACGGCGTCGGGACCGATCTCCACGAACGCCGTGACGCCCTCGGCGCGCAGCGTGCCGACCCCGTCGTGGAACCTGACGGGCCGCCGGATCTGGTCGAGCCAGTACTCCGGGGTGGCGAGCAGGCCGGGCTCGGCGACGCGGCCGGTGAGGTTGCTGACCAGCGGGATCTCGGGCTCGCCGAAGGACAGGTCGCGCAGCGCCTCGGCGAAGTCGCCGAGCATCGGCTCCATCAGGGGGGAGTGGAAGGCGTGCGAGACCGGCAGCCGGCTGGTGGGCACGCCGCGGTCGGCGAAGATCCGCGCGACGCGCGTCACGCTCTTCTGGTGGCCCGAGATCACCACGGACGAGGGCCCGTTGACGGCGGCGATCACCGCGGGGCGGGCGGCGGTCGAGTGGGCGGCGAGTTCGGCGGCGACCTCCCGCTCGGTGGCCGCGACGGCCACCATCGCGCCGCCGGACGGCAGTTTCTGCATCAGCCGGGCGCGGGCGGCGACCAGCCGGGCCGCGTCGGGCAGGGACAGCACGCCGGCGAGGTGGGCCGCGGTGATCTCGCCGAGCGAGTGGCCGAGCAGGAGGTCGGGGGCGGCCGGCACCCAGGTGCGCCAGAGCCGGAACAGGGCGGTCTGGTAGGCGAAGTGCGCGGGCTGTGCCGCCCCGGTGCCGCGCAGCGCACCGGTGCCAGGGGCTCCGTCGGCGCCGAGGACGGCGTCCCACACCTTCGTCGGCAGCAGTCCTTCGAAGGCGGCCCGCGCCTCGTCGAAGGCCGCGGCGAACACCGGGTGGGCGGCGTACAGTTCGCGCGCCATGCCGGGGCGCGCGGCGCCCTGGCCGGTGAGCAGCAACGCGGTCTTGCCGAGGCTCGGCGCGGCGACGCCCGTCGCGAGGGCGGGGGCGGGCGATCCGGCGGCCAGCGCGGCGAGGGCGGCCCGCGCCTCGTCGGCGTTCCGGCCGCGGATCACCGCCCGGTGTTCGAAGGCGGTCCTGGTGGCGGCCAGCGCGTGGCCGATCTCGGCCGGTTCCGGCCGGGGTTCGCCGGCCAGTCGGTCGAGGAGCCGTCGGGCCTGGCCGCGCAGCGCGCGTGGTTCGCGGGCCGAGAGCACCCAGGGCACGGCGGTGCCGGGGGTGGCGGTGACGCCCCGGGGCGGCGAGGGCTCCTCGTCGGACGGGGCCTGTTCGACGATCAGGTGGGCGTTGGTGCCGCTGATGCCGAAGGCCGAGACGGCGGCGCGGCGCGGCCGGCCGGTCTCCGGCCAGGCCCGTGCCCCGGTGACGAGTTCGATCGCGCCGGAGTCCCAGTCGACGAGGGGGGTCGGCCGGTCCACGTGCAGGGTCGGGGGGACCCGCCGGTGCCGGATCGCCTGCACCATCTTGATCAGCCCGGCCACGCCGGCCGCGGCCTGGGTGTGGCCGATGTTGGACTTCAGGGCGCCGAGCAGCGCGGGCCGGTCGGCGGGCCGGTCCTGGCCGTAGGTGGCGAGCAGCGCCTGGGCCTCGATCGGGTCGCCGAGCCGGGTGCCCGTGCCGTGCGCCTCCAGCACGTCCACGTCGGCGGCGGTGATCCCGGTGGCGGCCAACGCCTGGCGGATGACGCGCTGTTGGGAGGGCCCGCTGGGCGCGGTCAGCCCGTTGGAGGCGCCGTCCTGGTTGACGGCGCTGCCGCGGACGACGGCGAGGATCCTGCGGCCGTCGCGGATCGCGTCGGAGAGTCGTTGCAGGAGCACCAGGCCGACGCCCTCGCTGAGTCCCGGGCCGTCGGCGGCGGCGGCGAACGCCCGGCAGCGGCCGTCCCTGGCCAGGGCGCCCTGCCGGGAGAAGGAGTTGAACTCGGCGGGCTGGGTGAGCACGGTGACGCCGCCGGCCAGCGCCATGTCGCACTCGCCGCCGCGCAGCGCCTGCGCGGCGAGGTGCACGGCGACCAGCGAGGAGGAGCAGGCGGTGTCGATGGTGACGGCCGGCCCCTCGAGGCCCAGGGTGTAGGCGACGCGGCCGGAGAGCACGGAGATGGTGCCGCCGGTGACGCCGAACCCGGCGGCCTCGCGGGCCGGGTACCAGCCGGACTCCAGGTCGGCCGCGCTCACGCCCACGTAGACGCCGGTCCTGCTGCCGCGCAGGTCGGCGGGGACGACCGCGGCGTGTTCCAGGGTCTCCCAGGCGGTCTCCAGGACGAGGCGCTGCTGCGGGTCCATGACCGCGGCCTCGCGCGGGGAGATGCCGAAGAACTCGGGGTCGAAGGTGGTGGCCCGGTCGAGGAAGCCGCCCTCGAAGGGAGTGGGGCGGCCCTCGCGCGCCGCGTCGGGGCCGTAGACCGTGGACCGCTCCCAGCCGCGGTCGGTGGGGAACTGGTCGATCGCGTCGACGCGGTCCTCGACCAGGTCCCAGAGGGCGTCGGGCCCGTCCGCGCCGCCCGGCAGATGGCAGCCCATGCCGACGATCGCGATCGGCTCCGTCAGCCGTGACTCGACCCGCGCCAGTCGTTCTCTGGTCGTGCGCAGGTCGGACATCGTCTTCTTGAGGAAGTAGCGGAGCTTCTCCTCGTTCTCCGGATCGCTCACCGACTTGTGTGCCGAACTTGGCATGACAACAAACACCCCATATGCGGAAGGAGAGCGGTCAGGAGATCCCGAACTCGTCGTCGAGCATTTGGAACAGTTCTTCGTCGGAGGCCGGGTTGAGTCGCGGCGCGGCGCCGCTCGTCCCCTGGCCGGCGGGGTGGCCGACCGACAGTTCCCGCCAGGTGTCGAGCAGGTGGTTCAGCCGCGTGGTGACCTGGCCCCGCAGGGCGACTGGGTCGTCGACGGTGGCCAGGGCCGCCTCCAGCTGGTCGAGCTGTCCGAACACCGAGGGCACTTCGGGGGTTTCCGTCCCGAAGATCTCCCGGCGCAGCCAGTCGGCCAGCGCGTCGGCGGTCGGATGGTCGAACACGAGCGTGGCGGGCAGCCGCAGTCCGGTGGCGACCCGGAGCCTGACGCGCAGGGACAGGGAGGTCATCGAGTCGAACCCCAGGTGCTGGAAGGGGCGGTCGGCGGCCACGTCCCTGGCGCTGTCGTGACCGAGCACGGCCGCCGCCTCGGTGCGCACCAGGTCGAGCAGGGCGGCGCGCTGTTCAGCGGCGGTCAGGCGGGTCAGCCGTTGGACGAACGCGGAGCCGCGCGGCGGGTCCGTGTCGTCGCCCGTCCCGGCGTCGCCACCCGGGGTCAGGGCCGGGCCGGCCTCCGGAATCCCGGAGAGCAGCGGCGCGGGGCGTACCGCGACGTACGAGCGGGCGAAGGCGTCCCAGTCGACGTCGGCGACCATGAGTCCCGACTCCCCCGCCGCGACGGCGAGTTCGAGCGCCTCGATGGCCTGCTCAGGTGGCATGGAGGACACGCCCGTCCGGTTGGCGAAGGCGCGGGTCCGCTCGTCGGCGCCGAGCCCGGCGCCGCCCCAGGCGCCCCAGGCGATGGCGGTGGCGGGCAGCCCGGCGGCGCGACGGCGGACGGCCAGCGCGTCGAGGAAGGCGTTGCCCGCGGCGTAGGTGGCCAGTCCCGCGCCGCCCCAGACGCCGGCCGCCGAGGAGAAGAGCACGAACGCGTCGAGCCGCGTGTCGGCGAGCAGCGCGTCCAGGTTGAGCGCGCCCCGCACCTTGGCGGCGAGCACCTGGGCCGCGTCCTCCAGCGTGCTCTCCGCGACGGGGCGGTAGACGCTGACGGCCGCGGTGTGCACGACCGCGCGGACCGGAAGGTCCACCGGGACCTCGGCGAGCAGCGCAGCCAGCGCGTCCCGGTCGGCCACGTCGCAGGCGGCCAGGGTCACCCGGCTACCCGACGCCCGCAGTTCGGCGGCGAGTTCGGCGGCGCCCTCGGCCGCGGGGCCGCGGCGGCTGACCAGGAGCAGGTGGTCGGCGCCGCGGGCGGCCAGCCGGCGGGCGACGCCCGCCCCGAGGCCGCCGGTGCCGCCGGTGATCAGGGTGGTGCCCGACTGCCGCCACTCCGGGTCGGCGGTCCTGGTGGTGCGGGGTGCCCTGACCAGCCGGCGCACCAGGGCGCCGGTGGGCCGGAGGGCGATCTGGTCCTCCGTGTCGCGCTGCCCGAGGACCGCGGCCAGTCGGCCGACCACCGTCTCGTCAGGGGTCGACGGCAGGTCGACCAACCCGCTCCACACCTCCGGGTTCTCCAGGGCGACGGAGCGGCCGGCTCCCCAGAGCATGGCCTGGTCCGGGCTGATCGCGGTGTCGGTCGGGCCGGCGGCGACGCCGCCGAAGGTGGCGCACCAGACGGGGAGGACGGCGCCGGCCTCCTCCAGGATCCTGATCACCGCGAGGTTCAGCGCCAGCCCGACCGGGAGGGTCGGCACGTGCGGGTGCGGTCCCTCGTCGAGGGCGAGCAGGGAGAGCAGGCCGGTGGGCCGGGGGCCGGGGGCGGTGAGGGCGGCGCGCAGCGGCGCGGCCACCACCCCGTGGTCGGGTTCGGCGGCGTCCAGGACGACCGGCCGGAGTTCGGCGCCGCGCGCCGACAGGCCCGCGGTGAGCGCGGTCACCCAGGGGTGCTCGGCGTGGCCGGCGGGCATCAGCAGCAGCCAGGTGCCGGTCGGCGCACCCGCCTGGTCGCCCCGGCCGAGGTCCGGGTAGGGCTCCCAGGACTCCCGGTAGCGCCAGGAGGCGAGCCGGGACTGGTCGGCGCCCTGTCGGCGCCAGGTGGCGAGGGCGGGCAGCAGGGAGGTCAGCGCCTCGGGGTCGGGGAGCCCCAGCACGTCGGCGAGCGCCGCGGGGTCCTCCTGCTCGACGGCGCCCCAGAACTCCCGCTCGTCCGTGGGCGCCGCGGGCGGCGTGCCACCCCCGGTGGCTTCGGGGTCGTGCCAGTAGCGCCGGCCCTGGAAGGGGTAGGTGGGCAGGGCGGCGGCGTCCGCCGGTCCTTCGCCGAGCACCGCGGACCAGTCGGGCGTGGCGCCGTGCGCTATCGCGGTGGCCAACGAGGCGTACAGCCGTCGTTCGCCCTCGTCGCGACGGAGCGTGCCGACGACGGCGACCCGGTCGTCCGCGCCGCGGGTGTCGACCGTGTCGCGGATCGCGGGCACCAACACCGGGTGCGGGCTGACCTCGACGAACAGGGTGTGCCCCGCCGACAGCAGGTCGCGGGTGGCGGCCTCGAACCGGACGGGCTCGCGCAGGTTGTCGAACCAGTAGAAGGCGTCGAGGGGGATACTCACGGGCAGCGGGCCGCCCGCCAGATCGGCGACGGTGGAGTGGAAGGGGATCTCGGGCTTCCGGGGGCGCACGTCCGCCAGTTGGGCGAGCAGTTCGTCGCGGACGGCGTCGACCCGCGCGGAGTGCGAGGCGTAGTCGACCGGGAGCCGGCGCGCCGTGATCTCCCGCTCGGCGCAGTGCGCGAGCAGTTCCGTGACCGCCGTGGCCTCACCCGCGACCACGGTGCTGCCTGGGCCGTTGACGGTGGCGACGGAGAGCCTGCCGGCCCAGGGCGCGAGCAGTGCGGCGGTCCGGTCGTGGTCGAGCGACAGCGAGACCATGCCGCCGCTGCCGGCGAGCGCGGTGAGTGCCCTCGATCGGCGGGCCACGACGAGCGCGGCGTCCTCCAGGGTGAGCGCGCCGGCGATGTGCGCGGCGGCGATCTCGCCCTGGGAGTGGCCGACGACGGCGTCCGCGGTGATGCCGAACGACTCCCAGAGCCTGGCCAGCGCGACCATCACCCCGAACAGCGCGGGCTGTACGACGTCCACCCGGTCGAGCGAGGGGGCGCCGTCGGCCTCGGTCAGGACGTCCAGCAGGTCCCAGCCGGTGTGGGGTCGCAGCGCGTCGGCGCAGGCGCCCAGGTGCTCGGCGAACACCGGTGAGGACGCCCGCAGTTCGAGGCCCATCCGGGCCCACTGGGTGCCCTGTCCCGGGAACACGAACACGGTCCTGCCAGGCCGGGCCGAGGCCCGGCCGGTGACGACGGCGGCGCTCTCCGCCCCGGCGGCGAGCGCCGCGAGTCCGGCCCTGAGTTCGTCCGGGGTGTCGCCGACCACGACGGCCCGCCGTTCGTGGGCGGTCCTGGTGAGGGCGAGGGCACGGCCGACGGCCAGGGGGTCGGTGGCCGCCCGGTCCTCCGCCGCCCGGTCCTCCGCCGCCTGGTCGGTGCCGACCTGGTCGACCGCGAGCCGGTCGAGCAGCGACCGAGCGGCGGCGCGCAGCGCCGCCTCGTCCCTGGCCGTCAACAGCCAGGGCACGGGGCGCCGTTCGGGCGCCGCGCCGGTGCCAGCGCGTTCGGTGGGCTCGACGGCCTCGGCGGGCGCGGCGGGCTCGGCCGCCGCCGGCGCCTCCTCGACGATGACGTGCGCGTTGGTGCCGCTGAGACCGAACGAGGACACGCCGGCCCGGCGGGGCCGATCCACCTCGGGCCAGGGCACCTTGGAGGTGACCAGCTCGACCGCGCCGGTGGACCAGTCGACGTGCGGGGTCGGCTCGTCCACTTGGGGGGTGGCCGGCACCTCGCCCCGCCGCATCGCCCAGACCGCCTTGATCACGCCGGCGACGCCGGCGGCGGCCTGCGTGTGCCCGATGTTGGCCTTCATCGCGCCGAGCAGCAGGGGGCGTTCGGCCGGGCGGTCCTGGCCGTAGGTGGCCAGCAGCGCCTCCGCCTCGATCGGGTCGCCGAGCGTCGTGCCGGTGCCGTGCGCCTCGACCACGTCCACGTCGGCCGAGGTCAGCCCGGCGCTCGCCAGCGCCTGGGTGATCACCCGCTGCTGCGCCGAACCGCTCGGCGCCGTCAGCCCGTTGGACGCGCCGTCCTGGTTGATGGCCGAGCCGCGCACCAGGGCGAGCACCTGGTGGCCGTTGCGGCGGGCGTCCGACAGCCGCTCGAGCAGCAGCAGGCCGGCGCCCTCGCCCCAGGCGGTGCCGTCGGCGGCGGCCGCGAAGGGCTTGATCCGGCCGTCGGGCGCCATGCCGCGCTGCTGGCTGAACTCGGTGAAGAGGCTGGGGGTGGCCATCACGGTCACGCCGCCGGCGAGTGCCAGGTCGCACTCCCCTGCCCGCAGGGACTGCGCCGCCAGGTGGATCGAGACCAGCGACGAGGAGCAGGCGGTGTCCACCGACACCGCGGGGCCCTCGAGGCCGAAGGTGTACGCCACCCGGCCCGAGGCCACGCTGCCGGCCGTGCCGCCGGCGAGGTAGCCGGCGAGTTCGCCGGGGGCGGCCGCCGCCCGGGCCGCGTAGTCGTGGTGGACCACGCCGACGAACACCCCGGTCCGGCTGCCGCGCAGGGTCTCGGGGACGATCCCGGCACGCTCCAGGGTCTCCCAGGAGGTCTCGAGCAGCACCCGCTGCTGCGGGTCCATGGCGAGTGCTTCGCGCGGCGAGATGCCGAAGAACTCGGCGTCGAACTCGTCCGCGTCGTAGAGGAACGCGCCCTGGTGGGTGTAGCTCTTCCCCAACTCGCCTGGCCGCGGGTCGTAGATGGCGTCCGTGTCCCAGCCGCGGCCGGTCGGGAAGTCCCCGACCGTCGTCGTGCCGTCCGACAACAGCCGCCACAGGTCCTCGGGCGAGCGGACGCCGCCCGGGAAGCGGCAGCCGACCGACACGACGGCCACCGGGTCGTCCGACACCTCGACGGGCGTCGCCGGGGTCTCGACCGGCGGCTCGGTGCGCTCGATGCCGAGCTCGGTGAGGAGGAAGTCGGCCATCGCGGCCGGCGTGGGGTGGGCGAAGACCACCGTGGACGGCAGTTGCAGTCCGGTCATGTCGTTCAGCACGTAACGCAGTTCGACGGCCGCCAGCGAGTCGAAGCCCAGGGACTTGAAGGAGTGCTGGGCGTCGATGGCCTGATCGGCGGAGTGGCCGAGCACCAGCCGGGTCTGGGTGAGCACCAGGTCCATGACCCTGGCGGTGGCCTCGTCGTACGACAGTCCGGCGAAGGGCCCGGACTCCCCCTCGACCGTCCCGTCGCCGGCCGCGGGGTCGGCCTCGGGCTGGGGGGCGCGTGGGCGGCCGAGGGCCGCCAGCGCGGGAGGCAGCTCCTCGGACGTCGGCCGGGCGTCGGAGGACGTCAGGTGGAGCGGGACCAGGTGGGCGTGCGCGTGGTCGCGGGCCGCGTCGAGCAGGGCCAGTCCCTGCGGAGCCGACATGGCCTCGATGCCGAGACGGCCCCACCTGGCGACGTCCGCGGCGGTGAGCGCCGCCGTCATGCCGCCGGCGCCGGCCCAGGGGCCCCACGCCAACGAGACGCCGGGGAGGCCGAGGACGCGGCGCTGGCCGGCGAGCGCGTCGAGGAAGGCGTTGGCCGCCGCGTAGTTCGCGTGTCCCGGGGTGCCGATGGTCCCGGCGACGGAGGAGAACAGCACGAACTCGGCCAGGTCGAGTTCCCTGGTCAGCTCGTGGAGCCACCACCCCGCGGCCACCTTGGGCCGCAGGACGCGGGCGAGTCGCTCGGCGTCCAGGGACTCCACCGTGGCCTCGTCGAGCACGCCGGCCGCGTGGACGACCGAGGTGAGGGGGTGTTCGGCGGGGATGCCGGCCAGCAGCGCGGCGAGCGCGGCGCGATCGGCCACGTCGCAGGCGGCGATCGTGACCCGGGCGCCCGAGGCGGCGAGTTCGGCGGCGAGTTCGGCCGCGCCTGGGGCGCGCTCGCCCCGCCGGCTGACCAACAGCAGGTGCCCGGCGCGGCGGGCGGTGGCGTAGTGCCTGGCCAGCGCGGCGCCGAGGGCGCCGGTGCCGCCGGTGATCAGCACCGTGCCGGGGACGGGAGGGTGGTGACGGGCGGGCGCCGCGGTGGGCGGCGCGACGCGGGCCAGCCGCGGTACCCGGGTCTCGTGCGCGGAGAGCACCAGTTGGGGCTCGCCGGTGGCCAGAGCCCGGCCCAGCGCGAACGGGTCGGCGTCGTCCGCCAGATCGACCAGGACGAATCGGCCCGGGTACTCGCTCTGCGCCGAACGCACCAGGCCCCAGACCGCCGCGCCGGCGAGGCCGGCGACGAGGCCGCCGGGTGCCGGCGCCGTGGCGCCCCTGGTGACCAGGACCAGCCGCGAGTCCGCGAACGCCGCGTCGGCCAGCCAGGCGCGCAGCAGGGCGCGCACGCGCTCGGTCGCGGCCGCCGCCGACGCCACCGGCTCGCCCCCGGTGATCAGCGGGGCGATCGGTGCCAGCACCACGGCGGGCGCCTCCGGGCCGGCGGTGGTCAGCGCCGGCAGATCGGGGCGGCGGGGCAGCCCGAGGCCGAGGTCGTCGTCGCCGAGCGCCACCCATCCGGCGCGGTCGGCCGACGCCTCCGGCGTCGTCAGCGGGACCAGGTCGAGGTGGAACAGGCCGTCGGGCGCGGTACCTTCGCGGGCCGACAGCTCGTCGGCGGTGACGGTACGCCAGGTGACGGAGGACACCGAGGCCACGGGAGCGCCGCGGTGGTCGGCCAGGGTCAGCGACGCCGCCTCGGGGCCGACCCGGGCCAGCCGCACCCGAAGACCGGGCACCCGAGGGGCGTGCAGCCGGATGCCCTCCCAGGAGAAGAGCAGCCCGGCGCCGCTCGACTCCTGCCAGAGCGCGGTGGGTTGGAGCGCGGAGTCCAGCAGGGCCGGGTGGAGACCGAACCGGTCGTCGCCCACCTGGTCGGCGACGCCGTCCGCCAGGGCGACCTCGGCGAAGATCTCGTCACCGCGCCGCCACAGGGCCCTGATGGCCCGGAACGACGGCCCGTAGGCGTAGCCGCGAGCGGCGTGCTCCCGGTACAGCTCGCCCGGGTCCATCGGAGTGGCCCCCTCCGGCGGCCAGCTGGCGAGGTCGCCTGCCGGCTCGTGGCGCGCGGGCTCCGGGGCCAGGGTGCCGCTGGCGTGCCGGGTCCAGGCGGCTCCCTCGCCGCCGCGGGCGTGGATGGTGAGGGCGCGGCGCTCGTCCTGGTCGGGAGCGCCGACCCGCACCTGGAGTTGGACGGCACCGGTCTCGGGCAGCGGCAGCGGGGCTTCCAGGACGAGTTCCCCGACGACGAGCGCCGCGGCGTGGCCGGCCCGCTCGCGCCCAGCGTCGGCGTGCCAGGTGCCGGCGTGCCAGGTGCCGGCGTGCCAGGCGGCGTGCAGGGCCAGTTCGGCGAGGGCGGCGCCCGGCGTCAGCACGCGGCCGTGGATCACGTGGTCGGCGAGCCAGGGCTGGGCGCTCACCGACAGCCGGCCGGTGAGCAGCACCGAGCCCTCGTCGGCCACGGTCAGGGCCGCGTCGAGCAGCGGATGTTCCGGGCGGGTCAGGCCGGCGCCGGCGAGGGCGCTCGCCGCGTCCCCGGTCATCCAGTAGTGGGCGCGTTGGAAGGCGTAGGTGGGGAGTTGGACCTGCCGGGCGTCGGGGGCCGCCAGGGCGTGCCAGTCCACCGCGACGCCCTGGACGTGCAGGCGCGCCAGGGCGGTGAACAGCGCCCGCGGCTCCGGGAGGTCGCGGCGCAGCGCCGAGACGAACCAGGGCGTGGCGCCGCCGGACTCCGCGGCCAGCGCCTCCTCCCCGAGCGCCGTCAGCACGGCGTCGGGGCCGAGTTCGAGGAACACGTCGGCCCGTCGGTCGCGCAGCAGCCGTATCCCGTCGTGGAACCGCACGGGCTGCCGGACCTGGCGGGCCCAGTAGGCGGCCGAGCGGGCCTCCTCGTCGGTGAGCGGCGCGCCGGTGACGTTCGAGATGATCGGGATCCGCGGCGGGTGGGCGGTGGTCCCGGCCACCACCCGCTCGAACTCGGCGAGCATGCCGTCCATGTGCGGCGAGTGGAAGGCGTGGCTGACCCGCAGCGGCCGGGTCTCGACGCCCCGTGCCCGCCACTCGTCGGCGGCCTGGCGCACGGCGTCCGCGTCGCCCGAGATCACCGTGGCGGACGGGCCGTTGACGGCCGCGACACAGACGGCGTCGTTCCGGTCGGCGAGTGCGGCCCGGACGTCGTCCTCGCCGGCGCGGATCGACACCATGGCGCCGCCCGCCGGCAGGGCGGCCATCAGGCGGCCGCGCGCCGCGACGATGGCGGCGGCGTCCTCGAGCGACCAGACGCCCGCGAGGTGGGCGGCGGTCAGCTCGCCGACCGAGTGACCGAGCAGGTGGTCGGGACGTACGCCCCACGACTCCACCAGCCGGAACAGCGCGGTCTCCAGCGCGAAGAGGCTGGCCTGGGCGAGGTCGGTGCGCCGCAGGGTCTCGCGGGCCTCCGGGCCGTCGGCGGCGAAGATCGCCTCGCGCGGCGAGGCCCCGAGGTGCGGCGCGAGCGCCGCGCACACCGCGTCGAAGGCCGCCGCGAAGACCGGGAACGCGTCATACAACTCACGGCCCATGCCCGGGCGTTGGGCGCCCTGCCCGGTGAGCAGGACCGCCACCCTGGCGCCGTCGGGGGCCGCCTCGCCGCGCACCAGGAGGGGGCTGGGCTCGCCGGCGGCCAGCGCGGCGAGTCCGGCGCGCGACGCGTCGGGGTCGTCGGCCAGGAGGACGGCGCGGTGTTCCAGGGTGGCCCGGGTGGTGGCGAGGGAGAGGGCGATGTCCCCGGGCCGCGGCGCCTGGTCGCCGGGAACACCGGGAACACCGGGAACACCGGGAACACCGGAGAGGGCGTCAAGGAGCCGGCGGGCCTGGGCCCGGAGCGCCGGCTCGTCGCGCGCGGACAGCGGCCAGGGCGCGACGACCTGGCGGGGCGTCCCGCTGGCGGAGGGTTCGACGGCAGCCGGCCGGGCCTCGGAGTGCGGCCCGGCCGGGGCCTGTTCGAGGAGGACGTGGGCGTTGGTGCCGCTGATGCCGAAGGAGGAGACGCCGGCCCGGCGTGGCTGGGCGGCCTCGGGCCACGGCGTGCTCTCGGTGACCAGCTCGACCGCGCCCGCCGACCAGTCGACGTGGGTGCTCGGCGCGTCGACGTGCAGGGTCTTCGGCAGCACGCCGTGCCGCATGGCCTGCACCATCTTGATCACGCCGGCGACGCCCGCGGCGAGCTGGGTGTGGCCGATGTTGGACTTCAACGAGCCGAGCAGCAGCGGCCGTTCGGCCGGCCGGTCCTGGCCGTAGGTGGCCAGCAGCGCGCCCGCCTCGATCGGGTCGCCCAGCCTGGTGCCGGTGCCGTGCGCCTCCACCGCGTCGATGTCGCCCGTGGTGAGCCCGGCGTCGGCGAGCGCGGCCCTGATCACCCGCTGCTGCGACGGGCCGTTGGGGGCGGTGAGGCCGTGGGAGGCCCCGTCCTGGTTGACGGCGGAACCGCGCACCACGGCGAGCACGGGACGGTTGTCGCGGCGGGCGTCGGAGAGCCGCTGGAGCAGCACGAGTCCCACGCCCTCGCCCCAGATGGTGCCGTCGGCCGTGTCGGAGAACGCCTTGATCCGGCCGTCGGCGGCCAGGCCGCGCTGCCGGCTGAACTCCACGAACATGCCGGGGGTGGCCATGACCGTGACGCCGCCGGCGAGGGCCAGGTCGCACTCGCCCGAGCGCAGCGCGCGCACCGCCATGTGCAGCGCCACGAGCGAGGAGGAGCAGGCCGTGTCCACGGTGACGGCCGGGCCCTCCAACCCCAGGGTGTAGGCGATGCGGCCGGAGGCGACGCTGGCGGTGTTGCCGGTCAGCAGGTGGCCCTGGACGCCGGCCGGCGCCTCGGCGAGGCGGGGGCCGTACTCCTGGGCGGTGGCGCCGACGAAGACACCGGTGCTGGTGCCGCGCAGCGTCGTCGGGTCGATGCCGGCGCGTTCGACGGTCTCCCAGGACGTCTCGAGCAGCAGCCGCTGCTGGGGATCCATCGCCGCCGCCTCGCGCGGCCCGATCTCGAAGAACCCCGCGTCGAACTCGCCCGCGTCGTGCAGGAATCCGCCGCGCGCGACATAGGAGGTGCCCGGCCGGTCGGGGTCCGGGTCGAGCAGGGAGTCCAGGTCCCAGCCCCGGTTCCCGGGGAACGGCGTGATGGCGTCGGTGCCCTCGACGACCAGCCGCCACAGGTCCTCGGGCGACCGCACGCCGCCCGGGTAACGGCAGGCCATGGCGGTGATGACGATGGGGTCGTCGCCGGCCGCCGGCGAGGGCTCCATGCTGACCGGCGGACGCGCGTCCCGCTCCGGGTCGCCGGTGATCTCGGCCAGCAGGCGGCGGACGAGGGCGTCCGGGGTCGGGTGGTCGAAGGAGAGCGTGGCCGGCAGCCGCAGCCCGGTGACGGCGTTCAGCCGGTTCCGCAGTTCGACGGAGCTGAGGGAGTCGAAGCCCATCGCGGAGAACCGCCGGTCGGCGCCGATGCCGCTGGCGTCCGCGCGGCCGAGGACGAGCGCCGCCTCGCGGGTCACCAACTCGAGCAGCGCCGCGCGCCGTTCGGCCGCCGGGCGTTCGGCCAGCCGCGCCACCAGGGACGTGTCCCTGCTCGCCGCGCGGGTCGTGGCCCGTCGGGTGGCGGCGGGTCGGGTGGGGGTGGTGGCCAGGCCGCGGAGGACCGCGGGCGGTTCGGCCAACGCGCGTACCGCCGCTCGGTCGATCCCGGTCGCCAGGATCACCGGCCGGTCGACCGCCAGGGCCGCCTCGAACAACGCCAGACCCGACTCGTCGCTCAGCGGCACCAGGCCGAGACGCCCGAGGCGCGCCAGGTCGGCGTCGCCCAGATGTCCCGTGACACCGCTCGACGAGGCCCAGCGCCCCCACGCCAACGAGACCGCCGGCAGGCCCCGCGCCCGGCGGAACGCCGCCAGCGCGTCGAGGAACACGTTCCCCGCCGCGTAGCCTCCCTGCCCAGGCGTGCCCAACGTCCCCGCGGCCGAGGAGAACAGCACGAACTCCTCGATCGGCAGCTCGCTCGTCAGTTCGTGCAGATGCCACGCCCCGTCGACCTTCGGTCGCAGCACCCGCCGCAACCGCTCCGCCGGCAGCCCGGCCACGACACCGTCGTCCACCACGCCGGCCGCGTGCACCACCACCCGCAACGGGCGGTCGGCCGGCACGGCCGCCAACACCCGCGCCACATCGTCGCGGTCGCCGATGTCGGCCGCGACCACGCCCGCGGTCACGCCCAGGGCCTGGAGTTCGGCGACCAGTTCGCGGGCCCCGGGAGCCTCCGCCCCGCGCCGGCTGGTGAGCAACAGATGCCCGGCCAGGCCCGAGGCCGCGTAACGGCGCGCCAACAGGCCGCCCAACATCCCGGTGCCGCCGGTGATCAGCACCGTCCCGGGCCGCTGGTCCGCCGTCGGGTGGACGGTGGGCGGGATGGTCAGCACGATCTTTCCGGTGTGCCGGGCGAGGGCCAGGTGGCGCAGCGCCTCGGGGGCCTGCCGAACGTCCCAGACCGTGGTGGGCAGCGGCCTGAGGTGTCCGGCCTCGCACAGCGCCCGCAGTTCGCGCAGGATCTCGTGGAGGCGGTCCGGGCCCGGGTCCATGAGGTCGAAGGCGTGGTAGCCGGCGCCGTCGTGGCGCGCGGCGACCTCGTCGGGCTCGCGGATGTCCGTCTTGCCCATCTCGAGGAACCGTCCGCCGGGCGCGAGCAGCCGCAGCGACGCATCGGTCAACTCGCCGGCGAGGGCGTTCAGCACGACGTCGAAGCCGCGGCCGCCGGTGGCGGAGCGGAAGGTCTGCTCGAACTCGGCGGTGCGCGAGTCGGCGATCCGGTCGTCGGCGTAGCCGAGTCGGCGCAGGGTGTCCCACTTGCCGACGCTGGCGGTTCCGTACACCTCCATGCCCAGGTGCCTGGCGAGTTGGCGGGCGGCCATGCCGACGCCGCCGGTGGCGGCGTGCACGAGCAGCGTCTCGCCGGCGCCGACCCTGGCCAGGTCGATGAGTCCGTGGTAGGCGGTGGCGAAGGCCATGGGCACCGTCGCGGCCTCGGTGTACGTCCAGCCGGCCGGCATCCGCACCACGAGTCGCCGATCGGCGACGACGAGCGGACCCGTGCCCTCCGGGTAGAGGCCCATCACCCGGTCGCCCACGGCGAGTTCGGTGACGCCCCGGCCGACCTCGGTCACGATGCCGGCGCCCTCGCCGCCTGGCGGGCGACGGTCGGGGACCAGGTCGAGCCCGATCATGACGTCGCGGAAGTTCAGCCCGGCGGCGCGCAGTGCCACCCTGACCTGGCCGGGGGCGAGTGGCTCGTCGAACGCGGGATGGGGCAGGCGGGCCAGGTCGTCCACGGAGCCGCGCGAGGTGAAGTCGAGGCGCCAGGCGCCGGGCGTCGCGGGGGGCGGCAGCGTCGGGTGGCTGCCCGTCAGGCGCGGGACGACGCAGGTGCCGTTCCGCAGGGCGAGTTGCGGCTCGCCGGTGTCGAGCGCGGCGGGCAGCAGTCGCAGCGACGCGGCCTGGCCGTCGTGGTCGACCAGCGTGAACGGTCCCGGGTTCTCGGTCTGGGCCGAGCGGACCAGGCCCCAGACGGGTGCGGTGTCGAGCGCCGGTACGTCCTCGCCGTCGCGAGCGGCGACGGCGCGGCGGGTGACCAGGGCCAGGCGGACCCCGCCGAGCACCTCGTCGGTCAGCCAACTCCGCAGCAGTTCGAGTGTCGACCGGGTGGCGGCGTGCGCGCCGGCGACGGGGTCGGCGGCCGGCGCGTCCGCGCCGCAGGGCACCAGGACGGCGTCGGGGGCGGCGCCGGCGGCCAGGGCGGCGCGGAGGGCGGGCAGGTCAGGCAGCCGGGTCACGTCCGTGGCCCGGGAGGCGAGTTCGGCGGCCAGCGTCGCCGCGGGGCCACCGTCCCCGAGCACCACGAGACGGGCGCCCTTCGCGCGCTCCGGAAGGGGCAGCGGTTCCCAGGCCACCCGGTGCAGGTCGTCCGGGTGTTCGGCGGCCGGGGAGAGGGTCGGCGCCGGCCGCAGGGCCAGGGCTCCGACGCTCAGCACCGGGCCGCCCTCCGGGTCGCTGAGCGTGATGGCCACGGTGTCGGTCCCGACCGTGTCGAAGCGGGCCCGCACGGCGTCAGCGCCGGTGGCGTGCAGGCGCACGTCCCGCCAGGAGAACGGCAGCAGTGTGGGGCCGCCGGGGCGCAGCACCGCGTGCAGGGCGGCGTCGAACAGGGCGGGGTGCAGGCCGAAGCCCTCGGTGCCGCCCGCGGCTTGCGGCAGCTCGGCCTCGGCGTGGACGGTCCCGCCGTGGTCCCAGGCCGCGCCGAGTCCACGGAAGGCCGGCCCGTACCGGTAGCCGAGGCCGGCCAGCCCGTCGTAGTGCTCGCCCAGGTCGAGTGGTTCGGTGCCGGCCGGCGGCCACTCGTCCGACGCGCCGGGCGACGGCGCGGGTTCGACGGGGCCCGGGGCGAGGGTTCCGACGGCGTGGCGTGTCCACGGCCGGTCGTCCCGGGCGTCGGCCGGGCGTGAGTGGATGGTGAGGGGCCGGCGCTCGTCCTCGTCGGCGGGGCCGAGCAGGACCTGGACCCGCACGGCGCCGGAGTCCGGCAGCACGAGCGGCGCGTCCAGGGTCAGTTCCTCGAGCAGTGCGCAGCCGCCCTCGAAGCCGGCGCGGAGGGCCAGTTCGAGGAGCGCGGTGCCGGGCACCAGCACCGTGCCGTGGACGGCGTGGTCGGTCAGCCAGGGGTGGGTGCGCCGCGAGAGGGTGCCGGTGAGCACGTGGCTGTCCTCGCCGGCCAGCGCCGTGGCGGCGCCGAGCAGCGGGTGGTCGGCGTCGAGGACGCCGAGGGTCGTCGGGTCGCCGGCGCCGTGGTGCGGCTCCGGCCAGTAGGTGTCGCGTTGGAAGGGGTAGGTGGGCAGTTGGGTGGCGTCGATCGGGCCGGTGCCGAGGACGGCGGACCAGTCAGGCCGCACCCCGCCACGCACGTGCGCGGTGGCCAGCGCGGTCAACAGCCGCGGCCGGCCACCCTCGTTCCGGCGCAGGGTGCCGGTGACGACGGCGCCGGACTCCGGCGCGTGCGCGGCGATCGTCTCCTCGACGCCCACGGTGAGCACCGGGTGGGCGCTCGACTCGACGAACAGGGTGTGGCCGTCGGCGAGCAGGGATCGGACGGCGGCCTCGAACTCCACGGTCCGCCGCAGGTTCCGGTACCAGTACGCGGCGTCCGTCGGCACGTCCGCCGGCAGCGGCCCGCCCACGTGGCCGGCCACCGTCGAGTAGAACGGCACGGTGCCTGGGCGAGGCTCGACCGGGGCCAGTGCCGCCAGCATCTCGTCGCGGACGGTCTCCACCCACGGCGCGTGCGGGGCGTAGTCCATGGCGATCCGCCGGGCCCTGACGCCCCGCGTCTCGCAGTGCGCCATCAGCTCGTCGAGCGCCGCCGCCTCACCCGAGACCGCCGTGGTCGAAGGCCCGTTGAACAGGGCGACCGCGATCCGGCCTGGCCAGGGGGCGATCAGCTCGCGCGCGGCCTCCGCGTCCAGTGGCAGGGAGACCACGCCCCCCAGGCCGGCCAGCGACCGCAGCACCTTCGCCCGCGCCGCCACCACCCGGGCCGCGTCCTCGAGCGACAGCATGTCCGCGACGTGGGCGGCGGCTATCTCGCCCTGGGAGTGCCCCACCACGGCGTCCGGGCGCACCCCGAGCGACTCCCACAGCCTGGCCAACGACACCATCACCGCGAACAACGCCGGCTGCAGCACGTCGATCCGCTCCACCGAGGGGGCCCCTTCGACCCCGCGCAGCACGTCCAGCAGGTCCCAGTCCGTGAACCGGGACAACTCCCGTGCGCAGGCGGCGAGATGCTCGGCGAACACCGGCGAGGAGTCCAACAGTTCGACACCCATGCCGAGCCACTGCCAGCCCTGGCCGGGGAACACGAACACCGTCCCACCGGAGTTGTCGGGCGGCGAGCCCACCGTGAGGCCGGGGGCGGACCGTCCGGACGCCAGGGCCGCGAGACCGGCCCGCAGTTCCCGGTCGTCGCGCCCCACCAGCACGGCGCGGTGGGTGAGGGAGGCCCGACCGCGCGCGAGGGCGGGTGCGTGACCGGTCAGGTCCTGCTCGTGGGCCAGCAGCCGCTCGGCGATCTCGCGCAGCGCGCCGGGGGTCTTCGCGGACAGCACCAGCGGCAGCGGGGAGTCGCCGGGCCGCGGTTCGTCGGCGGGCTCCTCGGTCGGAGCCTGTTCCAGGACGACGTGGGCGTTGGTGCCGCTGATGCCGAACGAGGAGACGCCGGCCCGTCGGGGGCGGCCGACCTCGGGCCACGGCGTGCGCTCGGTGACCAGTTCGACGGCGCCCGCCGACCAGTCGACGTGCGGGGTCGGCGCGTCGACGTGCGGGGTGGCCGGCAGCACGCCGTGGTGCATGGCCTGCACCATCTTGATCACGCCGGCGATCCCGGCGGCGGCCTGGGTGTGGCCGATGTTGGCCTTCACCGAGCCGAGCAGCAGCGGCCGGTCGGCCGGCCGGTCCTGCCCGTAGGTGGCGAGCAGCGCGCCCGCCTCGATCGGGTCGCCGAGCTTCGTGCCGGTGCCGTGCGCCTCCACGACGTCGACGTCGGCCGTGCCGAGGCCGGCGTCGGCCAGCGCCCGGCCGATCACCCGTTGCTGGGCGGGGCCGTTGGGCGCGGTCAGCCCGTTGGAGGCGCCGTCCTGGTTGACGGCGGAGCCGCGCACCAGGGCGAGCACCCGGTGGCCGTTCCGGCGGGCGTCCGACAGCCGCTCCAGCAGCACGAGGCCGACGCCCTCGCCCCAGGCGGTACCGTCGGCGGCCGCCGAGAAGGGCTTGATCACGCCGTCAGGCGCCAGGCCGCGCTGCCGGCCGAACTCGGTGAAGACGCCCGGCATCGCCATCACCGTCACGCCGCCGGCCAGCGCGAGGCCGCACTCGCCGGAGCGCAGCGCCCGGGTGGCCAGGTGGAGCGCCACCAGGGAGGAGGAGCAGGCGGTGTCCACGGTGACGGCCTGGCCTTCGAGGCCCAGGGCGTAGGCGATGCGGCCTGAGGCGACGCTCGTGGTGTTGCCGGTGAGCAGGGAGCCGCTGAGCCGCTCCGGTGCCTGGGTGGTGGGCGGGCCGTACTCCTGCGGCATGGCGCCGACGAACACGCCGGTGTCGCTGCCACGGAGGGTGGCCGGATCGATCCCGGCGCGCTCCAGCGTCTCCCAGGCGGTCTCCAGCAGCAGCCGCTGCTGCGGGTCCATCGAGAGCGCCTCGCGCGGCGAGATGCCGAAGAACTCCGCGTCGAACTCGTCGGCGTCGTGGAGGAAGGCGCCGCGGCGGGTGTAGGTCCTGCCCGGCTTGCCGGGCTCCGGGTCGTAGATGCCGTCCAGGTCCCAGCCGCGGGTGGTGGGGAAGTCGCCGAAGGCGTCGGCGCCTTCGGCGAGCAGCCGCCACAGATCCTCGGGCGACCGCACCCCGCCGGGGTAGCGGCAGCCGATCGAGACGACGGCGATGGGGTCGTCGGCGATCGGGCCGGGGGTCGGGGCGGAGCCGGTGGACGGGGCCGGGGCGATGCCGAGGTCCTGGCCGAGGCGGGCGATCAGCGCGGCGGGGGTCGGGTGGTCGTAGATCAGCGCGGTGGGCAGCCGCAGGCCGGTGGCCGAGGTGAGGCGCCGGTGCAACTCGACGCCGGTGAGGGAGTCGAAGCCGAGGCTCTTGAAGGTGGCGTCGAGGGGGACGGAGCCGGCGGCCCCGTGGCCGAGGACGGCGGCGACCTGGGTGCGGACGAGGTGGGTCGGGTCGTCGGACCTGCCGGGCGGGTGCGGGTGGCGGGCCGCGGGCTCGGCGGCCGGCTGTCGGGGGCGCCGGGCCGGCGCGTCGCGGAGCACGGTCGGGAGGTCGCCGGCCCCGCCGAGCAGCCGGAGGGCGGGAAGGTCGGCGTGGGCGGCGAGCAGCGGTTCCGCGTGCGGGGCGCTGGCCTGGTCGAGCCGGGTCATCGCCTGGTCGGCGGCCGGCGGTTGGAGGCCGAGGGCGGCGATCTCGTCGGCCTCGGTGTCGCGGGCGAGGTGCGGCACGGCGGCGGGTAGGCCGGCGGCGCGGCGGTGCGCGGCGAGGGCGGCGAGGAAGGTGTCGGCGGCGGCGTTGCGGCCGTCGACCGCGCCGAGGAGGCCGGCGGGCGAGGCGACGAGCGTGAACTCGCCGAGCGCGGGGGCGCGGTCGCGGGTGAGCAGGTGCAGGTGCCAGGCGGCGGCGATGGTGCGCTGGAGGCCGTCGCCGTGGGCGCCGGCGCCGTGGACCACGGCGGTCAGCGGGTGGGCGGCGGGGATGTCGTCGAGGAGGGCGGCCAGCGCCTCTGGGTCGGCGATGTCGCAGGCGGCGAAGGTCACCTCGGCACCGAGGTCGGCGAGTTCGGCGGCCAGGCGGCCGTTGCCCGGCGCGTCGGCGCCGCGCCTGCCGACCAGCAGCAACCGGGTGCCGGGGCCGGCGGTGGCGTGGTGTCGGGCGAGGGCGGCGGCCTGGGGGCTGGGGAGGCCGGTGATCAGCGTGGTGCCGGTGGGCGGCCCGCCGGCGTCGCGGATCGGCCTCCGCTCGGCGTGCCTGAGCCGTGGCGCGTACAGCCTGCCGTCGACAACCGCGAGTTGGGGTTCGCCGGTGGCGACGGCGGCGGCCAGCGCGGTGTCCTGGCGGCTGGTCGCGTCGAGGTCGAGCACGGCGACCCGGCCCGGGTGCTCCCGCTGCGCGGAGCGCACCATGCCCCAGACGGCGGCGTCGGCGAGGCCGTCGACTGGCTGCCCCGGGCGGGCGGCGACGGCGCCGCGGGTGACGAGGACGAGCCGGGAGCCGGCGAGCCGTTCGTCGGCGAGCCAGGTGCGGAGCAGGGTCGCGACGCGCCGGATGGCGCGGCCGGCGCCGGCCGGTGGGTCGTCGGAGTGGTCGGCGTCACGCGGCACGGCGGCGGTGAGGACCACCTCGGGCAGCGGCCGATCGCCCTGCGCGAGGGTGGCGAGCCGGGCGTGGTGCGGCACGTCGAGGCCGAGGTCGTCCTCGCCGACGACCGCCCAGGTACCAGGTACGCGGAAGGCGGACGCGTCGGTGTCCAGCGGGAGCCAGTCGAGCCGGAGGACGGCGTCGGTGTCGGCGCCGCGCGCGGGCGGCAGCTGTTCCGGGGTGAGCGGGCCGGTCGTCACAGCCTCGGTGGTGAGCACCGGGGCGCCCTCGGCGTCGGTGAGCCGCACCGCGAGGCGGTCGGTCCCGAGGCGGGTGACGTGCGCGCGGACGGCGCGGGCACCGGTGGCGTGCAGGCGGACACCGGTCCAGGTGAGGGGTGTCCTGGCCTGGTCCGACTCGGTGGCGGCGAAGGCCAGTTGGAGGGCGGCGTCGAGCAGCGCGGGGTGCAGGGCGAAGCGGTCGGCGTCGGTGGCCTCGGCAGGCGTGGCCAGTTCGGCCAGCAGCTGGTCTCCGTGCCGCCAGGCGGCGCGGATCGTCTGGAACGCGGGGCCGTACCGGTGACCGCGCCCGGCGAGGCGGGCCTGCGGCTGCTCGGCCGCGTCGAGGCGGGTCGCGCCGGCCGGCGGCCACTCGGCCGGTGGCGGCTCCGGGGTGCCAGGGGCGGTGGTGGGGCCGAAGGATCCGGCGGCGTGCCGGGTCCAGCCGGCCTCGCCCTCGGCGCGGGAGTGGAGGGTGACCTGGCGCCCGCCGTCGGCGTCCTGGCCGCCGATCCGCAGCTGGAGGTGGACGGCGGCCGTCTCCGGCAGCCGGAGCGGGTGCTGGACGGTCAGCTCGCGCAGCTCGCCCGCGCCGGCGGACTCGCCTGCGGCCAGGGTGAGTTCGAGGAGCGCGGCACCGGGCAGCAGCACGGCGCCGTGCAGGGCGTGGTCGGCCAGCCAGGGGTGGCCGGCGGTGGAGAGGGCGCAGGTGAAGAGGTGCCCTTCGCCGTCGGCGAGGGAGGTGCTCGCCGCCAGGAGCGGGTGGTCCGGCGCGTCGAGGCCGGCGGAGTCGAGGCCGTCCCCGGCGGCGCTTTCGGCCCAGTAGGTGTCGCGTTGGAAGGGGTAGGTGGGCAGTTCGGTGGCGTCGGTCGGGCCGGTGCCGAGGACGGCGGACCAGTCAGGGGTGACGCCGCCGTGCACGTGCGCGGTGGCCAGCGCGGTCAACAGCCGCGGCCAGCCGCCCTCGTCGCGGCGCAGGGTGCCGGTGACGACGGCGCCGGACTCCGGCGCGTGCGCGGCCACCGCCTCGGTGAGGCCCACGGTGAGCACCGGGTGGGCGCTCGACTCGACGAACAGGGTGTGGCCGTCGGCGAGGAGGGATCGGGTAGCGGCCTCGAACTCCACGGTCCGCCGCAGGTTCTCGTACCAGTACGCGGCGTCCGTCGGCACGTCCGCCGGCAGCGGCCCGCCGACGTGGCCGGCCACCGTCGAGTAGAACGGCACGGTGCCTGGGCGAGGCTCGACCGGGGCCAGCAGTTCGAGCAGCCCCTCGCGGATCGCCTCCACCTGAGCGGAGTGCGAGGCGTAGTCCACGGCGATCCGCCGGGCCCTGATACCCTGCGACTCGCAACGGGCCAACAGCTCGTCAAGCGCCGCCGCCTCGCCCGAAACCACCGTGCTGGTGGGGCCGTTGACCACGGCCACCGAAATGCGTCCGCCCCAGGGGCCGATCAGATCACGCGTCTGCTCGGCATCCAGCGGCAGCGAGACCATCCCGCCAAGACCGGCCAGCGACCGCAGCGCCTTCGACCGCAGCGCCACCACCCGCGCCGCGTCCTCCAACGACAGCATGCCCGCGACGTGGGCGGCGGCTATCTCGCCCTGGGAGTGCCCCACCACGGCGTCCGGGCGCACCCCGAGCGACTCCCACCACCTGGCCAGCGACACCATCACCGCGAACAGCGCCGGCTGTACGACGTCCACCCGATCCCACGACGGCGCCCCCTGGGCGCCGCGCAGCACATCGAGCAGATCCCAGTCGGTGAACGGCGCCAACGCCTCGGCGCAGGCCGTCAGATGCTCGGCGAACACCGGCGAGGAGTCGAGCAGTTCGACCCCCATGCCACGCCACTGCGACCCCTGGCCAGGGAACACGAAGACGGTTCCGCCGGGGTGGGCCGCTGGCTGGCCGGTGACGAGTCGGGCGGTCTCCTCCCCCGCCGCCAGGGCGGACAGGCCGTCCAGGAACTCGTCGGCGTCGTGGCCCAGTACGACCGCCCGGTGGTCGAGCGTGGCCCGGCCGGCCGTCAGGGCGCGGGCGACCGCGACCGGGTCGGCGAGCGGGCGCTCGGCGAGCCGCGCGGCCTGCGCGCGTAGCGCGTCGGCCGTCTTCGCCGACAGCACGAGCGGCAGGGTGCCGTCCGTGGCGACCGGTTCGCCCTGCGCGGTGGGCTCCGGCGTCGCCTGCTCCAGGATGACGTGGGCGTTGGTGCCGCTGATGCCGAACGAGGACACCGCGGCGCGCCGCGGCCGGTCGGCCGCCGGCCAGGGAGTGTGCTCGGTGACCAGCTCGACGGCGCCCGCCGACCAGTCGACGCGTGGGGTGGGCGCGTCGACGTGCAGGGTGGCGGGCAGCGCGCCGTGACGCAGCGCGAGCACCGTCTTGATCACACCGGCTACACCGGCGGCGGCCTGCGTATGGCCGATATTCGACTTCAACGAGCCGAGCAGCAGCGGCCGTTCGGCCGACCGGTCCTGCCCGTAGGTGGCGACCAGGGCGGAGCCCTCCACGGGGTCGCCCACGGTGGTGCCGCTGCCGTGCGCCTCGACCGCGTCGACGTCGGCGGTGGTCAGGCCGGCGTCGGCGAGTGCGGCGCGGATGACCCGCTCCTGCGCGGGGCCGCTGGGGGCGGTGAGCCCGTTCGACGCACCGTCCTGGTTGATGGCGCTGCCGCGGATGACGGCGAGGATCCGGTGGCCGTTGCGTCGCGCGTCGGAGAGCCGCTCCAGCAGGATCAGGCCGACGCCCTCGGCGAGGCTGAAGCCGTCGGCCGCGGCGGCGAAGGGCTTGGAGCGGCCGTCGGGGGCCAGGCCGCGCTGGCGGCTGAACTCCATGAACATGCCGAGCGTGCTCATCACGGTGGCGCCGCCGGCCAGGGCGAGATCGCACTCGCCCGAGCGCAGCGAGCGGACCGCGAGGTGCAGCGCGACCAGGGAGGCGGAGGAGGCGGTGTCGACGGTGAGCGCGGGGCCTTCGAGGCCGAGGGTGTAGGCGATGCGGCCGGAGGCGGCGCTGCCGGTGGTGCCGGTGAGGAGGTGGCCCTCGAGCGGCGACCCCTGGTCCAGCCGGGGGCCGTACTCCATGGGCATGGCGCCGACGAAGACGCCGGTGTCGCTGCCGCGCAGGCTGGTCGGGTCGATCCCGGCGCGCTCCAGCGTCTCCCAGGCGGTCTCCAGGAGCAGCCGCTGCTGCGGGTCCATGGCCAGCGCCTCGCGCGGCGAGATCCCGAAGAACCCGGCGTCGAAACGATTCGCCTCGTGGAGGAAGCCGGCCTGGCGCTGGTAGTTGTGGCCGGGCGAGCCCGGGTCGGTGGCGCCCGCGCCCGCCGTGTCCCAGCCACGGTCGGTGGGGAACGGACCGATGGCGTCCCGCCCGTGGGAGAGCAGGTCCCACAGCTCGTCGGGGCCGGTCACCCCGCCGGGGAGCCGGCAGCCCATCGCCACGACGGCCACCGGCTGGTGCGGTTCGCCTGCCGATGCCGTCTGCCGGTCGGTTTCGCGCACCATACAGCCTCAGAACCTCTCAAGAGCAAGCGGATCAGACATCCAGGCCAGAGATTATCCGACCCTACCGAGCGCAAAACAGCACAGCCGTATCAATACACGACGAGAGTTACCCCTCCATAGAATCCACGGCCACCCCTCCCAGGAACGCCGCAGTTGCGAATCGACACAGCCCGCCGAGTGTAGATCATCCGGGAAGCAGCAGGTGAGAGCCACTTAACTCACACAAGATCACCCCTTGCACACCCCGCCGGAGCGTGACAGACTCCTGTGCGGCCTTTCCGGGGAATTGCATTTCCGATTCGCCTTCCTTTTCTCCTCGCGACCCTCCGCATTTCGACTCGACACCCGAGTCGCACCTGAATTCCGAGGGCGCCGCGAACCCCACTCGAAATATCGGTGAAACACCCGCAGCGCCATCGCGCGACCGATTCGGGAATTTTCCGCCGGCCGACGCGCGCGCCCCGCGCCGCCCGGGCCACCCCGTCCGACCTGCTGGCCACGCACCCTCCCCCGACGATCGAATATTTCTATGGAACTCGTCCCCATGTCGCATATGACGGCGAGATGGTACGGGTGGCAACAACCGCAAGCGGACCAATCCGGCCACCACAACGGGAATGCGTTCGTCCGGTTCTGGCGCCCCCTCAGGCGCGATTCAGGCCGTTCCCACGCCGGCGGGTTTCGCCCAACCGACCCCTTGCGGCGCCCGCTTGACGGGGCGTCGCGCCCGCGCCGCGCACCCCGCGGGCCGGGGCGCCCCGTTTGTCACGTCCTGCGGGAGAATGCGACGTGTCGGCCCGCCGCCGTCGGCGGGCCGGGCGAGGTCAGGAGGAGCGAGGCATGGGCAAGGGTGTGCACGTCCAGGATCTGCCGGGCGTGGGGAAGCGGTACGACATCGACCTCGGGCGGCCGGATCAGCGGATCTCGGTGATCATGCGCTCCGGAGGGGTACGGGATCTCTACGTCTTCGCCACCGCGTCGGCGGACCCGACGGCCGTGATCGAGCTGACGGAGGAGCAGGCCCGCAAGGTGAGCGCCGTGCTGTCGGCGACGTTCTTCGAGTCCTGAGGGGCGTCGCGGCGTGGGCCACCCCGACCTGATCGGCCTGGGCGCCACGGTGCTGATCGCCGGGCTGCTGGCGCGGATCGCCCGACGGTTCGGGCTGCCTTCGATCCCCTGCTACATGCTGGTCGGCATCGCCTTCGGGCCGGCCACCCCGGGGCCCGAACTGGTGCGCCACCCCGGGGACCTGGCGGTGATCGCGGCGCTCGGCCTGGTGCTGCTGCTGTTCCACCTGGGCGTGGAGTTCCCCGTCGACCAGGTGCTCGGCGGCGGGCGGCGGCTGTTCCTGGCCGCGGTGATCTGCATCGGCGTCAACGTGTGCGCGGGGCTGCTGTTCGGTCTGGTGCTCGGCTGGGGCGGGTCGGAGGCGCTGGTGATCGCCGGCGCGGTCGGCATCTCCTCGTCGGCGATCGTCACCAAGCTGCTGATCGAGCTGCACCGGCTGACCAACGCGGAGACGCCGGTGATCCTCGGCATCGTCGTGATCGAGGACCTGTTCCTCGCCCTCTATCTGGCGCTGCTCTCGCCGGTCCTCTCGCAGGCGGGTTCGGCGGCCGGCCTCGCCGCCGACGTGGCGGCGAGCTTCGGGTTCCTGCTGCTTCTCTTCCTGGTGGCCAGGTTCGGCGCGCGGGCGGTGGCGAGCCTCGTCGACAGCCGGGAGGACGAGCTGTTCGCGGTGCTGACCATCGGGCTCGTCGTGCTCGTGGCGGGCCTCTCCGACCGGCTCGGGGTCTCGGACGCGATCGGCGCGCTGCTGACCGGGCTCGTGCTGTCCCGCACGGAGATCAGGGAGCGGGTGGTGCGTCTTGTGCTGCCGCTGCGCGACGTGTTCGCGGCGGTCTTCTTCGTCACCTTCGGGCTGACCATCGACGTCGCGCACCTGGGGGCGGTGGCGGCGCCGGTCGGGATCGCGGTGGCGCTGACGCTGGCCTGCAACCTGGCCGCCGGCGTCGCGGCGGCCCGGCTGTTCGGGTTCAACCAGCGGGGCGCGGTGAACATCGGGCTGACGATGCTGGGCCGCGGCGAGTTCTCGCTGATCCTGGCCACCCTGGCGCTGGCGGCCGGCCTGAACGCCAGGATCGGCCCGTTCGTGGCGATCTACGTGCTGGTGCTCGCGGTGGTCAGCCCGCTGCTCGCCACCCACTCGCGGTACGCGGCCAGGCTGATGCCGGACTGGATACTGCGTCCCGGCTGGCGCTACGTCCGGGAGGAGACGATCAGCACCTCCTGCACCCACCTGGACCGGATCCGGATCACCGAGACGGACGCCGAGGAGTGTCCGCAGTGCGTGGCGGAGGGCACCGACTGGGTCGAGCTGCGGCTCTGCGTCACCTGCGGCCGGGTCGGCTGCTGCGACGACTCGCCGCGGCGGCACGCCAGCGGCCACGCGGACGCGTCGGGGCACCCGATCATCCAGTCCGCGGAGCCAGGCGAGGACTGGCGCTGGTGCTTCCCCGACGAGACCCTGGTCCAGGCGCCGCTGGGCGGCCGGCGGTCCGCCACGGTCGACTGATGTCCGGCTAAAGATTCCGCCAATTCGTTTATCTGTAGTAAGCATCTTGTCGTAGGGTCGCCAGCGGGACAGCAACCGATGGGGAGACCGTGACAACGCAGAGTAAGGAAGACCTGACCCCGACCGGCGGCCGGCTCGAAGCCGGCCAGGCGATGACCCATCCGCAGATCATGCGGGCGCTGTCCGGACTGCTGCTCGGCATGTTCGCGGCGATCCTGTCCTCGACGATCGTCACCAACGCGCTGCCGCACATCATCACCGACCTGGGCGCGGGGCAGTCCGCCTACACCTGGGTGGTGACCGCGACCCTGCTCTCGATGACGGCCTCGATGCCGCTGTGGGGCAAGCTCGCGGACCTGTTCAGCAAGAAGCTGCTCATCCAGATCGCGCTCGTCATCTACGTCGTCGGCTCGCTGATAGCCGGCCTCTCGCAGAACGCGGCCATGCTGATCACGGTCCGCGTGGTGCAGGGGCTCGGCGTCGGCGGTCTGGTGGGGCTCTCGCAGATCATCCTGGCCGCGATGATCTCGCCCCGGGAGCGCGGCCGCTACAGCGGCTACCTGGGCGCGACCTTCGCCGTGGCCACCGTGAGCGGCCCGCTGGTCGGCGGCGTGATCACGGACACCCCCGGCCTCGGCTGGCGCTGGTGCTTCTACATCGGGGTGCCGTTCGCGCTCGCCGCGCTCGTCGTCCTCCAGCGCACCCTGCACCTCCCCGTGACCAGGCGCCGGGTGCGGATCGACTGGGCCGGCGCGCTGCTGGTGAGCGGCGCCGTCTCGCTGCTGCTGATCTGGGTGACGCTGGCCGGCGACAGCTACCCCTGGGCCTCCTGGCAGACCGCGGCCATGGTCGGCGGTTCGCTGCTGCTCGGCGCGCTCTTCGTGCTCGTCGAGCTGCGGGCCAGCGACCCGATCATCCCGCTGCGGCTCTTCCGCGACAAGACGATCACGCTGACCTCGATCGCCTCGCTCTTCGTCGGCATCGCGATGTTCGCCGGCACCGTCTTCTTCAGCCAGTTCTTCCAGCTGGCCCGCGGGCAGAGCGCCACCGTCTCGGGGCTCGCGACCATCCCGATGATCGCCGGCATGTTCCTGTCGTCCACGGTCTCCGGCCGGCTGATCACCAGGACCGGGCGCTGGAAGCGCTGGCTGGTGCTCGGCGGGGTGCTGGTCAGCGCCGGCACCGGGCTGCTCGGCACCATGCGCTACGACACGCCGTACTGGCGGATCGCCGTGTTCATGGGCCTGATGGGCCTGGGCCTCGGGATGCTGATGCAGAACCTGGTGCTGGCCACCCAGAACCAGGTGGAGCCGAAGGACCTGGGCGTGGCCAGCTCGGTCGTGGCCTTCTTCCGCTCGTTCGGCGGCGCGATCGGCGTCTCGGCGCTCGGCGCGCTGCTGGCCAACCGGGTCGCGGGCTACACCAGGGACGGCCTCGCCGACCTCGGGGTCGACTCCGGCGCCGCCTCCGGCGGCGGGATCCCCGACCTCGACGCCCTCCCGGCCCCGCTGCGCGCGGTGGTCGAGAGCGCCTACGGACACGGGGTCGCCGACATCTTCCTCTTCGCCGCCCCGGCGGCGCTGATCGCGCTGCTGCTGACGCTCTTCATCCGGGAGACGGCGCTGCGGACCCGGTAGTGGCGGCGGGCCCCGCGCGCCGCTTCGGCGGCGCGCGGGGCGCGCGTCACGCCAGCAGGAAGTCCGCGTCTCCCCGCTTCGCGCCGCGGATGAAGGTCTCGATCTCGTGGGGGGTGTAGATCAGGGCGGGCCCGTCCGGGTCCGTGGACTGGCGGAGGGCCACCCGGCCGTCGGCCAGCTTCATCGCCTCGACGCAGTTGCCGCCGTTCGTCCCGCTCCAGGGCTTTCGCCAGCCCTCGGTGCCCAACTCCCGGGCGGGCATCCCGTTGTATATGCGTTCGGTCGTGAGCGCCATGCGGCGCGTCTCGTCACCCATGCGGTGTCAGAGCTCCTTGCGAATGTCACCGAGGATCGCCGCGGTGTCTTGAACCGGTGCGGCCTGCGCGCCCATGCGGTCGAGCACCTCGAGATAGGCCACGGTGTCGGGCCGCTCGTCCAGGTAGACCGCACCGGTCAGGCTCTCGGCGTAGATGATGTCGGGCAGCTCCGGGATCTCGAATCGGAAGAGCTGGAACGGCCCGAACATGCCGGGGTGCGGCCCGGCACTGAACGGCATGATCTGTAGCGAGACGTTCGGCGACGCCGTCGCCTCGATCAGCCGGTCGATCTGCGCGCGCATCACGGCCGGCGAACCGACCCTGCGGCGCAGCACGTGCTCCTCGACCACGGCCCACAACAGCGGGGCGTGCGGCCGGTGGAGCAACTCCTGACGCGCCATGCGCAGGTCGACCCTGCGGTCGATCTCGTCGGCCGGCGCGCCGGGAAACCCCGTCCTGAACAGGACTCTGGCATAGTCCGGGGATTGCAGGAGCCCCGGGACGCAGTGCGGTTCGTACGCCCTGATCAGGCTGGCCTCGCCCTCCAGGCTCACGTAGAGGGAGAACCAGTCGGGCGTGACGTCGCGGAACCGGTGCCACCAGCCGGGTCGGTTGGCCTCCTCGACCAGCTCCATGAAGGCGGCCGCCTCGGCCCCCTGGACGCCGTACAGCTCCAACAGGGCCTTGACGTAGAGGGGCTTGAGGCCGACCTCGGCCTTCTCCATGCGGCGCACGGTGGTGGCGTTGACGCTCAGCGCGCGGGCGGCGTCCACGAAGCTGCGGCCGGCCCGTTCCCGCAGGTCGCGCAGCCGCATGCCGAGGACGATCTGCCCCACGGTCGGCCCGGAACGCGCCTCTGCCACGTCGCCCTCCTCAGGGCTCGTCAAGTCCCCCGACCCGGGAAGAAGTTTGCCACACCCCGTAGCGGCATCGACAGAGATCGACTGGCTTTCTGCGAATTGCAGAACTCCTCTTGCGCTCGCGCTCCGTCGTTGCCCATAGTTAGGCAAGTGACCCGGCTCACCATGGCTCAGGCTCCACGGAAGGCGACCCCGCCCGTGTCCCCACTTCACGGCACGACGCCCATTCCCCTGCCCCGGTGCGCGGATCACCGCGCTCCGAGCCCGCCGGGAGAGCGGATCGACCTGCCGGCGACCGCCACCTCGGTCGCCGCGGCGCGCAGCCGGGTGCGGTGCCGCCTCGATCGCTGGGGGCTCGCGGACTCCGTTCGTGACACGGCGCAACTGGTCGTATCCGAGCTGGTGACCAACGTCATACGGCACACCCGCAGTGACCGGGTGGTGTGTTGGGTGGTGGCGCAGGGGTCCGGGGTGCGGATCGAGGTCACCGACCAGGGCCACGGCATGACCCCCCGGGTGCCGCGTCAGGCGAGCTCGGACGCGGAGGGCGGCCGGGGCCTGCTGCTGCTCGACGCGCTGGCCGTGCGCTGGGGCGTCATCCCGCCTGGGCACGTGTCGGGCTGTACGGTGTGGGCCGAGATACGCCCCTGAGGAGCGGCGGCTCCGCCCGCCCGGCCACCACGCCGGCGCCGACCGGCGGCTCCCGGCCGGTGGTCTCGCCGCGCCGCAGCAGCACCAGCGCCATGTCGTCCACGTCGGGCCCGGGGCCGCGCACCTCGGTCATCACGTCGGCCAGCAGCTCCAGGTCCTCCGGCCCGCCGCCGAGCGCGGCGGCCAGCGTCGCCACGCCCTCGTCCAGGTCGCGGTCCGGCCGCTCGATCAGGCCGTCCGTGTAGAGGAGCAGGGTTTCCCCTGGCGCCAGCAGGCCCTCGCCGACCGGCGGTTCGAACTCGCCGAACTCGGTTGCCACGCCGAGCGGCAGCGCGCCGGCGACCGGCAGCTGCTCGCAGGCGCCGTCGGCGTGCCGGATCAGCGGCGCGAGGTGCCCGGCCCGCACCAGGCTCAACCGGCCGGTGGCCGGGTCGTGTTCGGCGTACAGGCAGGTGGCGAACCGGTCGGTGTCGAGTTCGTGCAGGAACGCCGAGGCGCGGCTGACCACCTCCGGGGCCGGATGCCCCTCCGTCGCGAACGCCCGCAGCACCACCCGCAGTTGGCCCATCACGGTGGCCGCGTGCGTGTCGTGGCCCTGGACGTCGCCGATGACGGCCGCCACCCGGCCGCCGGGCAGCGGGATCACGTCGAACCAGTCGCCGCCGACGTCCCGGCCGAGCCGGGCGGAGCGGTAGCGCGCGGCGACCGCGGCCCCGCGGACGGTGGGGACGCCGCGCGGCAGCATGGCGTGCTGCAGGTTCTCCGCGAGGTCGTGCTCCTGCTCGACCAGCATGGCGCGCTGTAGGCTCTGCGCGACGCCGGCGCCGATCGCGGCCAGCAGGTTGCGCTCCTCGGAGGGGAAGTCGCGCTCCTCCTGGAACAGCAGTCCGAGGCCGCCGAGCGGCACCCCCTGCGCGGTCAGCGGCAGGTAGGCGGCCGCGCTCACGCCGAGGTTCGCGACGTGCGGCCAGAGCAGCGGGAAGCGCTCGGCGAACTCCTCGGGCGAGCTGATGTAGACGGGGCGCTGGGAGCGCACCGCCTCGTTCATCGGCAGCGGCTCGTCGAGCCGGGCGTTGTCGAGCCCGGGTGCCGGGCTGCGGTCCTCGGCGACGATGTGGATGCGGCCGTTCTCGATGACGCCGAACCTGAGGCTGGCGGCGCCGAGCCGGCGCAGCCCGTCCCGCGCGGTGAGCACGTCGGTGACGTCCCGCACCGTCACGGCCCTGGCCAGCGCCTCGACGGTCCGGTCGACGACGGACGTGTGGCGGCGGCGCCGCTCGTCGAGCTCCTCGCGCGCCACCACCCGGCCGAGCTCCTCGCTGGCGTCCCGCACGATCCCGATGACCCGGTGCGGGACGCCCCGCCCGTCGCGGACGATGTGGGCCTGGCTGTGCGTCCACCGCAGCCGCCCGTCCCGCAGGCGCACCCGGAAGTACACGCCGTAGCCGGCGCTGCCGTCCTCCAGGGCCCGCCGCACCGTGCCGTCGACGCGGACGGCCTCCTGTTCCGGCAGCCGCGCGAGCAGCGTCGCCGGCTGGGAGTCGTACGTGTCGGGAGGCAGGTCGAGGACGTCGCGGGCCGACGCGTCGAGGTGCAGCAGGTCCCGGTCGAGATCCCAGTCGAAGCCGCCCATCCGGTTCAGCGCGAGGCAGACGTCGGGGCGGACGGGCCAGCCGTCGCGGAGCGGCCCGCCGTCCCGCCCGGGTGGCCAGAGCTCGTCCATGTCCTGCCGTCCGTTCGTCGGCCCGACAGCGCGTCGGGACATGCGCCCGCCGGCGCGCCGTCCACCTCCCACTGTGACACCACAGCGCCGCCGCCACGACTCGTACCGGTGGTCGATCCGGACCCCGGGGCGGCTCGCTGTTCGCACAGGTCCGCACAGATGTCCGCATGGATTCGCAGGGATTGGGCAACGGACCTGCACACGGCCGATCACGGTGCGCTAGTGTGCGCGGCGTGTCGCGCATACCCCAGCTTTCGCGCCCACCCCGCCCGGTTCTGATCGGCGGCGTGCTGGCGCTCGGTTTCGGCGGTCTGACCCTCGGCTGGATCCTGCTCTTCGCCCCGCTCAGCGGCGGCATAGCGCCAGGTACCCACGTCCAGGGCGTGGACATCGGCGGTCTCTCGCCCGAGGAGGCGGAGGCCAGGTTGTCGGCGGAGCTCGCGGACGACTGGGCGGCGCCGCTCCAGGTGCTGATCGGCGGGGAGGAGGACGAACGGCACGCCATCGAACCGGCCACCGCCGGCCTCTGGGTCGACATCGGATCGACCGTGGCCCAGGCGGACCGCCCCGGCCTGCTGCGCCGGCTGTTCGGCGCCCGGGGCGGCGAGCTCGACCCGGTGGTCAGGCAGGACCCGGCCGAGGCGCAGACCGGCCTGACCGCGCTCGCCGCCTCCTGGGAGAGCACCGTCCGGGAGGGCGCCGTGGCCTTCGAGGACGGCGAGATCAAGGTCACCGAGCCGGAGGCGGGCGTCGCGCTCGACGTGACCGGCTCGCTCGCCCCGCTCCGCGAGGCGTACCCGGCCCAGTCCGGCGCCCAACCGGTGCGGCTGCCGGTGTGGCAGGCCGAGCCGCGCACCGACCGGCGCGAGGTGGAGCGGGCGCTCGCCGAGTTCGCCGAGCCGGCGATGTCAGGACCGGTCACCCTCACCGCCAACGGCCGCCGGATCCCCCTCGCCCCCGCGGTGATCGGCGACCACCTCACCCTCACCGCCGACGGACAGGGCACGCTGCGCCCGGAGTTGGACGGCGAGGCGCTGGCGGCCGACGAGCGCCTCGCCGACGCGCTCGACGCCGCGGCCACGGACCCCGTCGAGGGCAGCGTGCGGCTCGACGGGGACCGGGTGGTGATGGACGAGCCGGGCGAGGCGGGCAGCCGGGTGTCGGCGGAGGCCGTCGGCGAGGCGGTGCTTCCCCTCCTCACCGAGGTCGGCGACGGGGCCCGCACCGCGCCCGTCGACACCGAGCCGGTCGAGCCGACGCTCGACGAGGACACCTACCGGGAGCTCGGCCTGGTCGAGGAGATGTCCTCGTTCACCGTCGAGTTCGAGCCGGCCGGCTACCGCACCACCAACATCGGGCGGGCCGCCGAGCTGATCGACGGCTCGCTGGTGCTGCCCGACGATGCCTGGAGCTTCAACGACCGGGTCGGCGAGCGCACCGAGGAGAACGGCTTCGTCGAGGGCGTCATCATCCAGGACGACCGGTACCAGCGCGCCCAGGGCGGCGGGGTGTCCGCCGTGGCCACCACGGTCTACAACGCGATCTTCTTCGCCGGCGTCGAGCCGCTGGAGCACGGGGCGCACTCGTTCTACATCGAGCGCTACCCGGAGGGCCGCGAGGCCACGGTCGCCTGGGGCAGCCTCGACCTGCGGTTCCGCAACGACTCGGGCAACGCGATCTACATCCTGGCCGACGCCGACGACACCTCGGTGACCGTCACCTTCCTCGGCACCAGGAAGTACGACCAGGTCCGCTCCGACACCGGCCCCCGCGAGAACATCAGGGAGCCGGAGACCCGCCGGGGTGAGGGCGAGGACTGCGTCTCGCAACCCCCGTTGGAGGGCTTCGACGTCGAGGTGCGGCGCATCTTCGTCGACGACGGCGAGGAGGTCGGCCGGGAGACCTACACCACCAGCTACACCCCACGCGACCGGATCATCTGCCCGTCGACCGTCACCGGCTCGGTCACCCCGAGCGTGCCGGAGCCCGATCCGGCACCGGCGCCGCAGCAGGACGCCGGGCCCTACCCGTCCTACCCCTGGCCGTGGGGCTGGGGCTACTGAAGCAGCGCGGTCCAGCGGTCGAGCGAGCGCAGCGTCCCCGGCAGGGCGCGCTCGGCCGCCGTGACCATCCGCGCGCCGAACGCACGCTGCTCGGCGTCCGCCCGCCGGTGTCCGAGCGCCAGCCACAGGCACCAGGCGGTGACGCCAAGCTGGTCCCGCAACATCCCGGCGAACGCGGAGACGTCGGCCGGCCCGCCCGGACCGCCGCCGGCGAGGTAGGCGTCGAGCAGCGGCCGCACCACCGCGGGATCGCCCTGGGCGACCGGCCCTTCGTAAGCGGTGGCGAAGCGGAACGCCACGCTCACCGCCTCCCACCAGGGCACCTCGGCGCTGACCGCGTCCCAGTCGATCAGCGCGTAACCCGCCGGGGTGCGCAGCACGTTGGCGCGGGACGTGTCGCCGTGGACGAGCAGCCGGCGCGGCGCGTCCCGCTCGGCCGCCAGGATCAGCGCGGTGGCCTCCTCGACGGCCGGCAGCAGCGCCCTGGCGGGACCGGCGACGTCGAGCCCGCCGGCCTCGGCCTCGGCGGCCCAGGAGTGCCAGTCGGGGACGGTCTGGAGCGGCTTGGCGGCGTCGTCGTCGCCGGCGAGCCCGAGGCGGGCGATCCTGGCGAGCGTGGCGCCCACCCAGGCCGCCGCGTCCGCGTCCCCCTCGGGCACGGACCGCAGTTCGTGTCCCTCCTGCCACTCGGTCACCCGCACCAGATCGGCGTCACCCCACCGGTGCCAGTAGCCGACCGCCGGCGCGGGCGGCTCGACGGGCCCGGGCATCGGGACGCCGGCGGCCAGCGCCGCGCTCTGCAACCGGTGGGCGCGCTCCGCACGCCTGAGCTGCCACTCGGCGACCGTCAGCCGATCGGTCTTGACCACGAAGCGGCCGCGCTCGGTGGTCAGCAGCCCGCTCACCGACGGGTTGCCGCCGTTGGGCAGTCGGCGGAGTGCGCCGACCGGGCGACCGAGGTCGAAGGCGGCGGCGACGGCGGCGAGTTCACGGGGCTCTGTCAGGTCGGGCGGCATCCGTGCAGTGTGGCGCCAACGCCCGCCGTGGGCCAGCGGGTTACGCCGGGGTGAGGCGGTCGATGAAGCTGAAGGCCGGGACGTCCAACAGGCGGCGGTCGGCGATGCGCCAGCCGCCCTCCTCGATGGCCGTGGACCACTCGTCGATGGTGGGCAGCAGCTGGCCCATCACGCTGTGCACGGTCTCGAACCCGAGCGTGAACAGCGGGTGTTCCGGACCGTCGAGGCCGGTGGAGCGGCAGGTGTCGCCGAGGATCAGGTTGCGGACGTCGGGGAAGACGGTCCGCAGCCGGCGCAGGGTGCGCACGCAGTTCTGCCGGGGCCACAGGTCGTGTCCCATCAGGAAGCAGGTGACCGTGTCGACCTTGGCGTACTCGGGGCGCGGCCCCATCGTCACGAGGTCGTCCTGGGTCAGCGTGACGCGGTCCTGGACGCCCGCCTCGCGCGCCGCCTCCCGGGCCACGGTGATCGCGCTGGTCGACATGTCGACCCCGATCAGTCGCGCCTCCGGCTTCAGCGCCGCCAGCATGAGCAGCCGCTCGCCGCCACCGCAGCCCAGGTCGGCGACGGCGTCCATCTCCAGGCCGTCGATCATGTCGCGCAGCGGCGGGTCGAAGAAGGTCTGGGTGATGTTGCGGCAGGCCACGCTGATGGCGCGGGCGTCCCGCCGCACGAACCCGCCCTGCCGAAGGCTGTTGACCACCTTGACCGGCAGGGTGGTGAGCAGTTCGCCGCAGCCCCGGGTCAGCCAGTAGAAGAACGCCCGGGCGCGGAAGGCGTCGTCGAACCCGATGTCGGTCTCGGCGGTCTCGCGCTCCGGGTCGAGGCTGACGATCCGGCGGCTGGAGAGGGCGACCAGGATGGCCCGCACGGTGTGCGGGTGCGCGTCCCGCCGCTCGGCGAACGCGGCTATGTCGACCCGTCTCCGCTGGTCGAGTTCGTCCAGCAGCCCGATCTCCCACGCGGCGCTCAGCGCGGCCGAGGCGATGGCCCCGTTGAACGTGTCGGCGCAGTAGCGCGCCCCCTCCGGCAGCTGCTGCTGGGAAGTCGTCATCGCATGCCCCTGTTTCCTGTGCATCTTCGGGATTCCCGTTGTCCCCAGCGTGCGGGGGCGACGCGACACGCGCATGCAGGGCGGGACGAAATGCGGCCGTTCGGGTTATGGCGGGCCGGGGATCCCGCGGGCGCCGCCCGGGGGCCCGCCCACGGGGCTACGCGGGGCGGCAGAGGGTGCCCGTGTGCAGGGCCGCGGTGGCCTGACCGATGACGGTGTCGAGCCGCTCGCGCGCCCGCTCCAGGTCGCCGATCCTGGCGGCGAGCCGCTCCCGCTCGGCCGCGAGGCGGGTCAGCGTCTCCGGGGTCGACTCGCCGCTCGCGATGCCGGGCAGCAGGTCGAGGATCACCCGGCTCGGCACCCCGGCGGCGTGGAGGCACCGGATCGTCCCCACCCGGTCCACCGCGCGGTCGCGGTAGTGCCGCTGCCCGCTCGCGCTGCGCTCCGCCGTGAGCAGCCCCTGCTCCTCGTAGTAGCGCAGCGCCCGAACGCTGACTCCGGTCCTGGCGGCGAGTTCGCCGATCCGCACCATGGCCTCCAACTGTGATCCGGGTCACGCGACTTGCCTCTGACGTCGACGTGAGGTTCTAGCGTCATGAGCGCGCGCGCACCACCGATCGATTCCCGCGACTCGAAGGAACAGACCGTGACCAGCCTTCTGGACGGCTACCGCATCGGCGAGCTGCGCCTGCCCAACCGCGTCGTGATGGCCCCGATGACCCGGGCCCGCGCCACCGCGGACGGCCTGGCGACGCCGTCGATGGCCACCTACTACGCCCAGCGCGCCACCGCGGGGCTGATCGTCAGCGAGGGTGTGGCCCCGACCTTCCCCGGCCAGTCGGGCCCCTACACGCCGGGCCTTCGCACCGAGGCCGAGGTCGCCGCCTGGCGGCCGGTGACCGACGCCGTGCACGCCAACGGCGGCCGGATCCTCGCCCAGTTGATGCACGGCGGCCGGGTCGGCCACGTCTCCGTCGCCGGCCACCAGCCGGTCGCGCCGTCCGCCGTCACGCTGCCCGCCGACGTGTTCACGCCGGACGGCATGCGGCCCGCGTCGGCGCCGCGGGCGCTGGGCACGGCGGAGGTCGGCGGCGAGGCCGCCGCGTTCGGCGCCGCCGCCCGGCGCGCGGTCGACGCCGGTTTCGACGGCGTCGAGCTGCACGGCGCCAACGGCTATCTGATCCACCAGTTCCTCTCCAGCAACGCCAACCTGCGCACCGACCGCTACGGCTCCACCGTCGCCGGCCGGATCCGGTTCGCCGTCGAGGCGGTGGAGGCGAGCGTCGACGCGGTCGGCGCCGACCGCGTCGGTATCCGCCTCTCCCCCGCCGGCCGGGTGTGGGACATGGTCGAGGACGACGCCCCCGCGCTCTACGCGGCCCTGTTCGAGGCGCTCGCCCCGCTCGGCCTCGCCTACGTCCATCTGCTGGCCCCCGAGGGGGACGACGAGTTGCTGCCGGCGCTCCGCAAGGCGTGGCCCGGCACCCTGATCGTCAACCCGGGCGGCCAGATCGGGCCCCGGGAGACCGAACAGGCCGACGGCGAACGGTGGTTGGCGGCCGGCGCCGACCTGGTCGGCTTCGGCCGGGCCTTCCTCGCCAACCCCGACCTGGTCGAGCGCTTCCGCACCGGCGTGCCGCTCCGCCCCACCCCCGACCGCGCCACCTGGTACGGCGGCGGCGAGACCGGCTACCTGGAGTACCCGAGCCACCGCTACTGACCGGGGGCGCGGGGCGCGGGCCCCCGGGATCAGACGGCGGCGGCCATCCGCACGCCGATGGCCCGGTCGGCCTGCGCGCTGCCGACCGGGCGGCCCGCGCGTTACCGCGTGCCGGGCGGCCCGGGTGCCTCACCTGCGCGCATGTCCCCACCTCCACCTCGGGCCGATCACCGGGAGCGCCTCCCTCGCCGGTGCCGTCGTAGGATGCCCCGACAGCGACGGCCGGGGTGATCACGCGCGCGGGGGCGAGAAACGACCGTGGTGGGCTTTCACGATCTCTACAACGTGCGACTCGACGAACTGGCCACGGCCGTCGACGACTGGGAGCGCCAGGAGCGCGACCTCGTCGCGATGGCCGAGTCGGCGGCCACCATGGGCCGGCGGGCCACCACCGCCAACTGGGCCGGCGAGAACCGGGGCGTCACCGTCCCCCATGTCGTCGCCATCGCCGACGAGTTCGACGCGGCGCTCGCCCAGGCGACCTCGCTCAGGCGGGTCCTGCACGACGCGCACGCCCGCCTCAGGCGCTGCCGGGACGACCTGTGGACCGTCGTCGACACGGACGCCCCGGCGGCGGGCGTGACCGTGTCCCCCGACGGCCGGGTGACCACCGACCTCACCGGCCTCGACGGCGACACCCGCCGGGAGCGGCAGGACGCGGTCCTGCGGATCGCGGACGAGATCCAGCGCGTCCTGCGACGCGCCGCCGAGCACGACCGGACGATCGCCCGCGCGCTCCGGGACATCGCGGGCCCCGACGAGGACCGCTTCAACCCGGTCTCCTACGCCTCCCTCGACGCGGCCGACCTGGCCTACCGCGACGCCCGCGCCTTCCTCGACCTCGCCGCGAACCCGGCCGAGTTGACCGACGGGGACGTCGTCGTCCTCGCCACGCTGCTCGAAGCCCACGCGGACGACCCGGTGTTCGCCGAACGCATCGCCACCGGCCTCGGGGCCCGGGGCGGCCTGGAGTTCTGGCGCGACCTGACGAACTCCCGTGAGGTGCTCCGGGACACGGCGGAGTGGACACACCTCGCCGACCTCCAGTCGAACCTCGGCGTGACGCTCGGCCTGGCCACCCGCTCCGACTCCACCGCGATGCGGGAGTGGGAGCGGGACATGATCGACCTCGGCGACGACCGGGTCGGCGGCGTCGCCGGCCCCTACGGCTTCCAGGTCATGAGCGCCCTGATGAACAGCGGCGAGTACGACCGCGACTACCTCGTCGCCTACGGCGACCGCCTGCTGACCTTCGAACGGAACGACGGCCGCACGGCACTCCAACTCTGGGACTCGGACCCCGAGCTGGTCCTCAACTTCGCGCCGGCGGAGGACACGGCGGAGCCGCCGGAGGACCTCTCGGAGACGGAGCGGGAACAGTGGGAGCGGCAACGGGCCGAGTCCCTCGGCAACCTCGGCCGCGACCCGATGACCGGCTTCCTGACCGCCCTCGGCAACACCCCCGAGGCGGCCACCGCCTTCTTCGCCCCACCGGCGGACTTCGACCCGACCTCCCAGGTCGACCTGCTGGACGCCGACTCGGTCGAGGCCCACAAGGAGACGCTCAACGAGCGGCTGCTCTACCTCACGACGGAACGCGACTGGTGGAACAGCGTCGACGACTACGGCCCACCAGAGCCCCTGCCGGCCCACTCCTCCCTGGGCGAGGCCCTGTTGGCGGCGGCCGCGGGACACCCCGCGCGTGAGGTGACCGAGGAGAGTCTGACGGAGGACTTCAGAACCCCCGCGACACGACAGGTGATGGAGCAGGTCGTTCACCTGTACGGCTCGGTGGATCCCACCCTGCTGGCGCGGCAGCCGCAGATGGCGGAGAGTCTGGGCTCGATGGCCGCCTCGTACATGAGCGACATCAACTACACGCTGAGCGCGGACACGAACTTCCAGCGGGAGACGCACGCGGAGACCTACGCGCCGCCCTACGACAACGTGCTCGGGAACGACTACCACAGCACGATCCGCTTCCTGACGGTGCTCGGGCACGACCAGACGGCCCATCAAGTCGTCACCCAGGCCCAGCAGATCTACACACTCGGCACCCTGGACGCCCAGCCTCCGGTGAACGAGGAGAACTACCGCGAGGGGATCGACGCCATTCGCACCTCGGCGACGGTTCGGGGCATTCTCGACCATGCCCGGGTGGATCAGGTGAACGCCGAGTTCGGGGCTGAGAGCGCGGCCGCCCAACAGTCACTGGGACAGACCACGAGCTGGCTCAAGTCCGCGACCGGCACCGTCGTCTCGGCCGGTGTCGGAGCCGGGGTGGCCGTCTCCGCGACCACCCTCAGCGGCGGCATGGCCGTGGTCGTGCCGATCGCCGCCGGCGGGGCGGGAACGCTGCTCACCGAGTTCCTCAACCAGAACATCGACCAGGCGATGCAGTCGGACGTCAACGTCCCGCGACAGACCGCGGTGACGGAGCAGAACTTCTTCCGGGCGGGAGAGACCGAGATCGCGGGACTCAAGGAGCAGTACGCCATGTTGGCGTCCGACCATCTCGGCCGCACCACGATCGACAACGAACTGACCCTGCTGGACACCACCTACCTGTGGGGCGGGGACCTGGCCGCGTCCCACGGAACCGAGACCACGGAGTCGGTGAACTGATGCCTCGAACAACTCCCTCCCGCCGCCGGAGCCGGCGAACGCTCCCCTGGCTCGGCATGGGCGCCGTCCTCCTGGCCGGCTGCTCGGGAGGCGGCTCCGATGACCCCGCCCCCGAAACCACGGAGGAGGGCGCCAACTGGTCCTCGGCCACGGAGATCTGTGGCGGAGCCTTCCGTGACGGCGCCGCCGAAGACCTCGAGGCCATCTCGGGCACGGCCGAGTTCCGGGAGGGATCCGCGCGGCCGCCCGCCGAACTGGACGCGTTCGTCGAATCGTTGCGGGCCTCCGAGAGCTTTCGCGAGACGCTCTGCGAGATCTATGCATCCCCCGACGGCGACAACCTCTTCGCCGGAGTTCACTTCCGCTGGGCGGACGGCGAGACGGAGACCGAAGCCGACTCCGCGCCCCAGGACGACTGGCTCTACTACGAGGCCGGTGACGAGGCCGTCGTCACGGATCGTGCCACCCTGATCTACTTTCCGTGCCCCGGCACGGCACCGCACGAGAACGGCGTCATCGGCGCCAACCTCGCCGTCCAGCGGCCGGTCGCCCGCGACGCCGACGCCGAGATGAACATCCTCAACTCCGTCTCCCGCGCCGTCGCGGACGGGCTCGGGTGTCTGGCGGAGTCCGGGCTGCCGGAGGGGGCGCCTGAGCGGGTCGCGGGGTGAGCGGGGGTCACTCCCCCGTCTGGCCGTCGGCCGCCTCGCGGAGCAGGTCGGCGTGGCCGTTGTGGCGGGAGTACTCCTCGACCATGTGCACCAGGATCCAGCGGAGGCTCGGCGTCCTGCCGTCGGACCAGCCGCGCACGGCCAGGCGGTCGAGCCCGGCGTCGCCCGACGCCAGCGCCTCGTCGACGAGGGCGCGGGAGCGTCGTACGGACTCCGCCCAGAACGCCCGGAGTTCGTGGGGGTCGTCGGCGGCCGCCGAGTGCCAGTCCCAGTCCGGGTCGGCCTTCCAGTCGACCGCGTTCCACGGCGCCGACCGCTCGCGGCCGTGCAGGGACCAGGAGAACCAGTTGTCCTCCACGTACGCCAGGTGCTTGAGCAGGCCGCCAAGCGTCATGGTCGAGGCCCCCACCGTGGTGGCGAGGCCGGCCGCGTCGAGGTCGGCGCACTTCCAGGCCAGGGTGGCCCGGTGGAACTCCAGGTAGCCCAGCAGGGTGGCCGTCTCGTCCCCGGCCAACGGCGGTTCCGGCCGGCCCTGTTCGTCGATGTCGGTCGTCATGGGCAGGGAGTGTAGATCGCGGCCGGCCCGACTCGTCGGATATTCAGCGGTCCGGCAGCCCCCGCCGCACCCGCGGCACGCGGGTCAGCATCGCCCGGTCGGGCCGCCACGCCGAACGACGAGGCGTGCCTGAGCCGTTCGTTCTCCTCCACACGCGCGGATGCTCCGGTGGAATTGATTGGCGTGGTGGAACGGGGCTGGCAATCAATCGACACGCTGCTGGAATCGATGGTGCGCGGCCCACTCCGGTCCGGGGGGTCGAGTGGGCGGCGCGGGGAGGGGGCGGACGTATCCCGGGGATGGGTAGTGCTTCGGGGTACGTCCGCTGTTGTGCGCCCGGGAGAACCCGGGGGAGGGGGAGGGCCGTGGGGCGTCGGGAGAATCCGCTGGACCCGGCCGCGGGGCCGGTCCAGCGTTTCGCGTACGAGCTCCGTGCGTTGCGGCGGGCTGCCGGCGGTCCGACGTATCGGGCGATGGCCGGCCGTGTCCCGTACGCGGCCGCGACGCTCTCCGAGGCGGCCGCCGGCGAGCGGCTGCCGTCCTTGGCCGTGGCGCTGGCCTATGTGCGGGCCTGTGGCGGGGACGAGGCCGGGTGGGAGCGGCGTTGGCGGGCGGCTTCGGCGGCGGTCGAGGCGTTGCCGCCCGGGCTGGAGGGTGGGGAGTGCCCGTATCCGGGGTTGGCGCGGTTCGAACCGGCGGATCACGCGCGGTTCTTCGGCCGGGACCGCCCGGTAGCCGAGCTGGTCGCGCTGGTTCGTGAGCGCCGGTTCGCGGTGTTGGTCGGGGCTTCGGGGAGCGGGAAGTCGTCCCTGCTGCGGGCCGGTCTCGTTCCCGCGCTGCGGAACGCGGAGCCGCCGGCTGATCGGCCGGCCGCGGTGCGGATCCTGACGCCGGGCGAGCAGCCGTTCCGCGTCCATGCCGTGGCCCTGGCGCCGGTGCCGGCGGCGGGTGCCGGGGACACCTGGGTGATCGTGGACCAGTTCGAGGAGCTGTTCACGCTCTGTCAGGACCGGGAGGAGCGGACGCGTTTCCTCGACGCGCTGCTGTCGGCCGCCGAGCCAGGCGGGCGGACGCGGGTCGTGGTCTCGCTGCGGGCCGACTTCTACGGGCGTCTCGCCGAGCACGCCGACCTGGCCGAAGCGGTCCGCAGGGCCACGCTGCTGGTCGGCCCGATGAGCCCCGAGGAGTTGCGCGCGGCGATCGTCAAACCCGCCGCCACCCAGGGGCTGATCGTCGAGCGGGCCCTGACCGCGCGCATCGTCTCCGACGTCGAGGGCGAGCCCGGCGGCCTGCCCATGATGTCCCACGCCCTGCGGGAGACCTGGCGGCGCCGCCACGGCCGGACCCTGACCCTGGCCGACTACGAGGCCGCCGGCGGCATCCACGGCGCCATCGCCCATACCGCGGAGCGCCTCTACACCAGCCTCTCCCCCACCCAGGCCGAGCTCACCCGGCACCTGTTGCTGCGTCTCATCACCCCAGGGGACGGCACCCAGGACACCCGACGCCCCGCGCCACGCCCGGAGTTGGAGTCGGGCGAGACCGAGGACGCCGGCCCGGTCCTCGACCAGCTGGCCCGCGCCCGCCTCATCACCCTCGACGAGGACACCGTCGACCTCGCCCACGAGGCGCTGATCACCGCCTGGCCACGGCTCGGTTCCTGGCTCGACCAGGACCGGGCTCGCCTGCGGCTGCACCGCCACCTCACCGAGGCCGCCGCCAGCTGGCACCAGCTCAACCGCGACCCGGGCGCCCTCTACCGCGGCACCCGCCTCGCGGCGGCCGAGGAAGCCTTCCCACCCGAGGAGCGGGAGCCGCTCACCGCCCTGGAGCGGACCTTCCTCACCACCAGCCTCAGGGCCAGGGAGCGGGAACGGCGCACGGCCACGCGCACCACCCGCCGGCTGCGCACCCTGACCGGTGGGCTGTCACTCCTCCTGGTCTTCTCCCTCGTCACCACGATGGCGGCCGTCCGGGAAGGGCGGAACGCCACCACCGCCGAACTGGTGGCGCTCTCGCGCCAACTCGCCGCCCAGTCCACCGCGCTGCTGCCCTCCGACCCGGACCTCGCCGCGCTCCTCGCGATCGAGGCCCACCGCACCAGCCCCACCACCGAGGCCACGGCCAGCCTCTACTCGGCCGCGGCGCTTCCCCTGCGCCACCGCCTCACGGGCCACGGCGCGTCGGTACAGGGGGTGGCGTTCAGCCCGGACGGCGACGTGCTCACCACCACCGGGCTCGACGGCACCCTGCGCAGGTGGGACACCCGCACCGGCGAGCCCGTGGTGTCCGTCGAAAGCGACCCGGAGGGATTCGCTTCCAGCATGTTCAGTCCGGACGGGCGGACTCTGGCCACCACCGGCGCCGACGGAACGCTTCGGCTCAGGAACGCGACCACCGGTGAGTCCCTGGCCGCCTTCCCCGAGCAGCCGGGCAACCAGCGAAGTCCCCTGGCGTTCAGCCCCGATGGCGCCGTCCTCGCCACGATGACCGGGTCGGGTGCCGTGGTCCTGTCCGACACGGTCACCGGGCAGTCGATGAGGACCTTCACCGGATTCAGCCCCGAGCGCCTCACCGCGACGTTCGCGCCCGACGGGCGGGCGCTGGCGCTGGCGGACGGGGAAGGAACCGTCCGCGTCCTGGAGGTGAGCACGGGCCGTGCCCGGTCCGCCTTCACCATCCCGGGTGCCTCGGCGGCCGAGCTGGCCTTCAGCCCGGACGGGCGCGCGCTGGCCACGGCGGATGTCGACGGCACCGTCCGGATCCGGGACGCGGGCACGGGCCGTGCCCTGGTCACCCTCGCCCATCCCGGCAACCGGATGCCCACCGTGGTGTTCAGCCCGGACGGATCGACCCTCGCCACCGCGGGCGACGACGGCACCGCACGATTATGGGACGCGGCGACCGGCCGCCTCCTGGCCACCCTCACCGGCCACACCGGCTGGGTCGTCGCGGTGGTGTTCAGCCCGGACGGGTCCACGCTGGCCACGGCGAGCGACGACGGCACCGCGCGGTTGTGGGACGTGCCGGTCGGCCGCGGCGCCAGGCTGGAGGAGCCTCCCCGGGACATGTCGGCGGTCGCGTTCAACAGCGTCGGCACCATGCTCGCCACCGCGGGTGACGATGGCGCCGCACGGTTGTGGGACTCCGCGACGGGCCGCCTGCTGGCCACGCTCACCGGCCACACGGGCCCCGTGGCCGCGGTCGCGTTCAGCCCGGACGACACGATCGTCGCGACCGCGGGCGAGGACGGCAAAGCACGGTTGTGGGACGTGGCCTCCGGCCGGGAGTTGGCCATGCTCACCGCCTACAACGGCCCGCTCTCCGATGTGACGTTCAGTCCGGACGGCGGCACGCTGGCCGTCATCGACGCCGTCCGCGTGCGGCTGTGGGACATCGCCAGTCGCCGGCCCGTGACCTCCTGGTGGCGCGGCGGCGACCAGAACGACGTGAGCTTCAGCCCGGACGCCGCCACCCTCGTGACCGTGCGGCTGTGGGACGTCACCGGCGACGAGGCCGTCGCCTCCTGGTGGCGTGGTGGCGCCCCGCGCGACATGAGCTCCAGCCTCAACGCCGCCGGCCTGGGGTCCGCCCGGGAGGACAGCCCGGTGCACGTCGTCGACATCACGAGCCGCCGCCCCCGTGAGGCGTTCGCCGACCTCGCCGGCATGGTGCGTGCCGTGGCGATCAGCCCGGACGGCGCCACCCTCGCCACCGCCGACGACAACGGGGAGACCCGCCTGTGGGACCTGGCCACCGGCCGGGCCGGGGCCACCCTGCCGGGGCCGGCCGGCGTGGTGCGCACGGTGGCCTTCAGCCCGGACGGCGCCACGCTCGCCACCGCCAACGAGGGCGGGGAGATCCGTCTGTGGGACGTGGCCACGCGGCGGGTCAGGGCAGCGCTCACCGGCCATACCAGCGCGGTGCGCGCCTTGGCCTTCGGTCCGGACGGCGCGACGCTGACCAGCGCCGACGTCGACGGCACCGTGCAACGGTGGAACCTGACGCTGCCCGACCCCGCCGACGCGATCGACGCGATCTGCCGAGCCGTCGGCCGCGACCTCACCGCGGTGGAGCGGTCCCAGTACCTCCCGGAACGACCGGACCGCCCCGTGTGCCCCGCCGGCGGGTGAGGTCCCCGAGGAACCGTCCGGCGCGTCGCCCGCCGGTCGCCGTCAGCCGTTGGGGTAGGCCTCCGCGATCAGCCGGGTGCGCAGCATCGACAGCTGCGCCTGCATGTCGTGCACCAGGTACAGGTCGCGGCGCCTGGTCCACGCCTGGCCGGACTCGGTGTCGTAGGTGCCCGGCATCTCGAAGCCGCGGGGCGCGAAGGACGCCATGCCGCGCCCCTCGGTGGTCAGCACGCAGCGCTTGACGTGGTCGCGGAAGCCGACGACGCCGGCGGTGCCGACGCCGCCCGGGGCGGACGCGCGCAGTTCGGCGACCTTGGCCGCCACGCCGTCGGTGCTGAGGTAGACGATCGTGCCGTCGGCCGCGTGGTCGGGCTCGATGGAGACGGCGTCCCGCATGCCGTGCTTGGCGTGCAGGAAGCGGGCGATCTCCCACTGCGCGTACACCGGCACCCGGCGCCGGGCCCGGATCCTGGCCACCGTGTCGGCGAGCGCCTCGTTGGTCGGCCCCGGCTCGGCGAGCACCCGCGTCGGGTCGCCGCCGTCGGCCGGCGGCCGGTTGCCGAAGGCGTAGGCGACGATGAAGTCGAGCTGGGCGAGCGGGGCGGTGGGCGGCGTCCAGTCGAAGCCGACGTCGTGGATCCAGGGGGCGACCCGCCGGGCCGCGGCCTCGTCGTCGAGTTCGGCTGCCAGGGCCGTCCGCATGTCGCGGGCCAGCCGGTCCGCGCCAGGCGAACGGCCGTCGGCCCTGGCGGGGGTGGCCTCCAGAAGGATGGGCGTCGCGGCGGCCGCGGAGAGGGCGGCGGCGAAGGACCGTCGAAGCATCTCAGTCTCGTCTTTCCCTGGTGGTGCGTGGTGGGGCGTTCCGACCCTGAACGGACGAGATGGCTGGCCCCTGAACGACGCGGAAAGCCTGAACGGACGCCCGTGGCCCGCCGTCGGGGGCGCGGAGCCGCCACAGCAGGGCGGCGCCGAGGAGCAGTCGGACGGCGGCCACGGCGAGGCCGGCGACGGTGACGGCGAGCAGCAGCCAGCCGACGTCCGGGGCCCACAGCCGGATGGTCCCGAGGTCCACGCCGAGCCAGCGCGGCACGCCGAGCTCCGCGAGGCCGGCGAGCGCGAGGCCGCCGAGCGCCCAGCCGGCGGTGCCGGCCACCACCCGGGCCCGCCCGCGAGGCGCGGCCTTCTGGCGGGCCAGCCGGTAGCCGGAGCGGAGGACGACGGCCGCGGCGCCGAGCAGGACGGCGGTGAGGACGGCGAGCGCCGCCGGGTAGGCCGGGTCGCCTGCGACGGCGGCGGGGCGGCCGCCGGCCAGGATCCGGGCGGCGCCGAGGGCGTGTCCGACGAGTTCGGCGTCCTGGAAGTAGCCGTAGGCGTTCTCCAGGACGACGATGCCGCGGTCGAGTTCGGGCAGCAGCACGACGCCCGCGAAGTAGCCGGGGGCGGCGCCGGTGTGCCAGATGGTGCCGGTGCCGAGGTCGGCGTTGCGCTCGTCGACCCGCCAACCGAGGCCGTACCGCAGGGTGTCGGTGATGCGCGCGGTGCCGGTCCGCGCCGCCGCGACGGATTCGGGGTCGAGCACCCGCTCCGTGCCGAGGCTGCCGCCGTTCAGCTGCGCCATGGCGAAGTGCGCGAGGTCCTCGACCGTGCCGCCGAGGTAGCCGTAGCTGGCGCCGGTCTGGTCGTAGCGCGGGGCGACGTCGACCGGCCGGCCGAAGACGTAGCCGTGGCCGGCGGGCAGCGCGGCGGCGCGCGCCTCCTCGGGGGTGGTGAGGGCGCCTGCCATGTCGAGGGGGTCGAGCACCCGCTCGCGCAGGTAGGCGTCGAAGGGTTGGCCGCTGGCGGCCTGGACGACGGCGCCGAGTACCAGGTAGTTGGCGCTGGAGTACGTGAACCGCTCGCCAGGCGGGAACAGCGGTGCGACGTCGGCGAGTTCGGCGAGCGCCGCGCCGTAGGGGTCGTCCCGGCGCTCGAAGTGGTCGGTGGTTCCGGTGGCTTCCGGTATGCCGCTGGTCTGGTCGAGCAACTGCCGGATGGTGATGTCGGCGCCGGCGCCGTCGGCCAGGGTGAACTCGGGCAGGTGGGCCCGCACCGGCTCGTCCAGGTCGAGGGCGCCGTCCTCGGCCAGGGCCAGGACCGCCGTCGCGGTGACCGGCTTGGCGACCGAGCCCCACAGGAACGGGGTGGTCTCGGTGACCGGGTCCCCGTCCCCGGTGTGCCCCCAGGCGCCGACGCGTTCGATCGCGTCGGGCGTGACGATCGCGTAGGCGACCCCCGGGGTGTCGCTGGCCGCCGCGCGTTCCCGCAGGAAGACGTCGATCTCCGCCTGTTCCCGTTCCTGAACCTGCTCCCGGTGCGTGGTCGGGGGCGCGGCCCCCAGGGCGAGGCCGGCGGCGAGCGCCGCGGCCGCGAGCGTGCGGATTCTCATGTGGTGCCCCTGTCGAAGCCATAACCATATCGGCGTACGGTTTTGAGCAGACCATACACTGATACGGTTATGGCGTGGCACGTACCGCGGACCATGACCTCCGCCGCCGGGAGATGGCCGCGGCCGTGCGGCGGCTCGTCGCCACCGCCGGGCTCGACGCGGCGACCGTGGCCGGCGTGGCGCGGGAGGCCGGCTTCTCCGTCGGCCTCGTCCAGCACTACTTCAGGAGCAAGGACGACCTGCTGCTCTTCGCCTACCGGCAGGTGACCAGGGACGTCCACGACCGGGTCGCCGCGCGCATCGCGGACGGCGTGACCCGGCAACGCCCCATCGCGGCGGTGCTCTTCGACAGCCTGCTCGAACTGCTGCCCCTGGACGACGCGCGCCGGGCCGAGTACCGGGTGTCGCGCGCCTTCGCGGGCCGGGCGCTGGACAACGAGACGCTGGCCGAGGTGGCGCGGGCCGGAGCGGCCGACGTCCACGACCAGTTGGCGGTCGCCGTGCACAACGGCAAGGAGTGCGGCGAGGTCGAGCCGGACCTCGATCCCGCCCTGGCCGCCACCCGGATCGCGGCCCTCGTGGAGGGGCTGGCCGACCAGCTCTACCGCGACCCGGAACGCCGCGTCGGCACCCGTACGGTGCGGACCGCCGCGGAGGAGTTGGTCAGGGAGTGCCTGGCCGGGGTCTTCACCGGTGAGTGCCGCCAGTACGCGACCGGAGGCTAGGGCACGGCGAGCGCCTCGGTGGGCGACAGGCGGGCGGCCCTGAGTGCCGGGTAGAGGCCGGCCAGTCCGCCGATGACCAGGGTCGCGGCGAGGCCGCCGGCCGCGGCCAGCGGCGGGACGACCGTGGGCCAGTCCCTGGACAGCGCGTAGCCGCCCGTCACGGCGGCGCCGAGTGCCGTGCCGCCCGCGCCGCCCAGGACCGACAACAGGAGGGACTCGGCCAGGAACTGGGTGCGGATCTGGCCGCGGGTCGCCCCGAGCGCGCGGCGCAGGCCGATCTCGGCGCGGCGTTCGAGGACCGAGATCACCATGGTGTTGGCCACGCCCACCCCGCCGACCAGCAGGGCCACCGCGCCGAGACCCACCAGCAGGCCGGTGAACGCCTCGTCGGTGGCCCGGCGCGCGGCTAGGGCCTGTCTTCCGGATCTTCGTGGGGCCGTGACGCCATACACGGCACCTCGCTGCGTTACCGAATCGCGCGAATACGGCGGGTATGAGCTGCGATCCGGCGCCTTGCGATGCACCGCATCTGGGGGTACCTCCCAGGCCGCCAGGCCTGGGGGAGCCAAGGCCTGATCCACGAAGATCCAAAAGACAGGCCCTGGCGCGTCGGACGGGCGGGAGACCGCCACCTCGTTGGGCGCCGCCGGGTTGGCCGTGGCGCCGAGCACCGCCCGCACCTGCTCCACCCGCGCCTCGTCGGCCCGCGCGTACACGGTGGTCGGGTGGCCGTCGAAGCCGAGGCGCGCGCCGGCCACCGGCCAGCCGACGAGCACGGCGGCGTCGAGTTCGGGGGCCAGCGGCACCGGGTCGAGAACGCCGAGGACGGTGAACCGCTCGCCGCCGACGACCACCTGGGCCTCGGGTCCCGGCTCGGACGCGGCGAGTCCACCGGCTGCCTCCTCGCGGACGGCGTGACCCGCCGGCTCAGGTGAGGGCGCCCGTGGCGGTGTGGCGCAGCCGGGTGGCGTCCTGGCTGGGAGGTGTGCCGAACTGGCGGCGGTACTCGCGACTGAACTGCGAGGGATTGTCGTAGCCGACGCGCTGCCCGACGCCGGCGACGTCGCCCGGGTGGACGGCGAGCAGCAGCCGGGCTTCCTGGAGCCGGATCTGCTTCTGGAACTGGATGGGGCTCATGGCGGTCACGGCCTGGAAGTTGCGGTAGAAGGCCGACACGCTCATGCCGGAGACCCGGGCCACGTCCTCGACCCGGAAGGGCTCCGCGTAGTGCTCGCGGATCCAGCGCACGGCTCGTGAGACGTGGCTGAGGCCGCTGTCGGGCAGGCCGAGCTGGCGGACGGTGGCGCCCTGTTCGCCGGTGATCAGGCGCCACAGGATCTCGCGTGTGACCAGTGGCGCCAGCACGGCCCGGTCGCGGGGTTCGTCGAGCAGGCGCAGCAACCTGACGACCGCGTCGAGCAGCGCGTCGGGCGCGTCGCTGACGGCGATCCCGGACGGCGTTCCCCCGCCGGCGCGGGGGCGGTCCCCGGGGCCGGCTTGGAGCAGCAGCTCGGCGACGGCGGAGGGTTCCAGCACCAGCCCGAAGCCGAGGGCCGGCTCCTCGGGACGGGCCCGGGTGAACTGTCCCGTGACGGGCAGGTCGACGGACGCGACCAGGTACTGCCCGGGGCCGTACTCGTAGACCCGCTCGCCGAGCGCCAGGCGTTTGGCGCCCTGCGCGATGACCGCGAGCACCGCGCCGGACATCGAGGGCGTCGGCGGCTCCGACCGGTCGACCCTGGAGACGAGGACACCGTCGATGTCGGTGCTCCAGTCGGGCCTGGCGTGCCGGGCCAGCAGGGTGCGGAGCTCGTCGAGGCGCATGCCCTCCATTGCAGCACCCTTCGCGGTGTTGATCCCGTGGCCGGGAGGATCGCGCAAGGAGAAAGGAGCATCGTTCTAACGTCTTCCCAGGTCAGACGGGTTCAATGGAAGTACCTCACTCCACTACGCACGAACCACATCTGGAGGAACACCATGAAGGTCGCCATCGTCACCGGCGCCAGCTCCGGCATCGGAAGGAGCGCCGCGATCGAGATCGCCGGCCGCGGCACCGGGGTCATCCTCACCTACGGCACCAACCGGCGGGGCGGGCTCGAGACGGCGGCCTCGATCACGGAGCAGGGTGGTACGGCCGTCGCCCTGCCGCTGGACGTCGCCGAGACCGGAACCTTCCCGGCCTTCCGCGACGCGGTGGCCGACGCCCTGCGTGACACCTGGCAGCGCGACACCTTCGACTACCTGATCAACAACGCCGGCCTCGCGCAGAGCGCGCTGATCGAGGAGACCACCGAGGAGTCGTTCGACAGGCTCTCGCGGACCCTGCTGAAGGGCCCGTTCTTCCTGACGCAGCGGCTGCTCCCCCTGATGGCGGACGGTGGGGCCATCGTCAACACGAGCAGCAGCTCGGCGAGGGCGGCCGCTCCGGAGCCCGGCTACTCGGTCTACGCGGCGCTGAAGGGCGGCCTCGACGTGCTGACCCGGTTCATGGCCAAGGAGTTCAGCGCCCGCGGCATCCGCGTCAACGCGGTCTCGCCAGGACCGACCCGCACCCGCCTCGGCGGCGACGCCTTCACCCGGTTCCCCGAGGTCGTTCCGGCCCTCGCCGCGAAGACCGCGCTCGGCCGCGTCGGCGAACCCGAGGACGTCGGCGCGGTGATCGCCACCCTCGTCTCCCCCGAGAGCCGCTGGATCACCGCCCAGAACATCGAGGTCTCGGGCGGCTACGGCCTCTGAGCCGGTAAAGGGTTGGACGGGGCGGCGATCGGCTTGTAGCTTGCGGTGGACCGTGACACCGCTCGAGGAGGTGAGACCCATGAACGCTGTATCGCTGTGGGTGCTCCCCCTTCCCGTCACGATCGGGCGATTCACGTAGGTGTCGCCGGGAGCGCCGACCAGGCACTCCCGAAAGGCAACACCTATGAAGCACGACTCCATGTGCGACGTGATCATCGCCGGATGCGGGCCGACCGGCGCGATGCTGGCCGCCGAGCTGCGGCTGCACGATGCCCGGGTACTCGTTCTGGAGCAGGAGACGGAGCCCACGTCGTTCGTCCGCATCGTCGGTCTGCACACGCGCAGCCTCGAACTGATGGCGATGCGCGGACTGTTGGACCGCGTTCTCCGGCACGGAAGGCGGCGCCCGGCCGGCGGAGTCTTCGCCGGGATCGACAAGCCCGCGCCCCAGGGGCTGGACTCCGTGTACGCCTATCTACTGGGCATCCCGCAGCCGGTCATCGTCCGCCTGCTCGAAGACCATGCGATCCAGCTGGGTGCGGAGGTCAGGCACGGGTGCGCGGTGACCGGTTTCGAGCAGGACGACGACGGCGTGACCGTCGAACTCCCCCACGGGGAACGGGTGCGGTCGCGCTATCTCGTCGGCTGTGACGGCGGGCACAGCACGGTGCGCAAACTCCTCGGCGTCGGCTTCCCCGGCGAGCCCTCGCGGACCGAGACGCTGATGGGCGAGATGGAAGTGGGCGTGCCGCAGGAGGAGATCGCCGCCAAGGTCGCCGAAGTCGGCAAGACCGACAGGCGGTTCTGGCTCAGGCCCTCCGGCTCCGGGAAATACAGCGTCGTGGTCCCCGCCGCGGGAGTCCGCGACCGCGCCGAACCACCCACCCTGGACGACTTCAGGCAACAGCTGCGCGCCATCGCCGGAACCGACTTCGGCGTGCACTCCCCGCGTTGGTTGTCCCGCTTCGGGGACGCCACCCGGCTGGCCGACCGCTACCGCGTCGGGCGGGTGCTGCTGGCCGGCGACGCGGCACACATCCACCCGCCCACCGGCGGACAGGGCCTCAACCTGGGCGTCCAGGACGCGTTCAACCTCGGCTGGAAACTGGCCGCGCAGAGCCGCGGCTGGGCGCCGGAGACACTGCTCGACACCTACCAGGACGAACGCCGCCCGGTCGCCGAGGACGTGCTGGACAACACCCGCGCCCAGCTGGCACTGCACTCCCCGGAACCTGGCCCGCAGGCCGTACGCAGGCTGCTCACCGAGCTGATGGACTTCGACGAGGTGAACCGCCATCTCATCGAGAAGATCACCGCGACCGGCATCCGCTACGACCTCGGCGAAGGCCCCGACCTGCTCGGCCGCCGCCTGCCCGACATCGACGTGAGACACGGCAACCTCTACGGCCTGCTGCACCACGGCCGCGGCCTGCTGCTTGACCGCACAGAACGCCTGGCCGTCACCGGCTGGTCGGACCGGGTCGACTACCTCGCGGACCCCACGGCGGCCCTGGACGCGCCCTGCGTCCTGCTGCGCCCCGACGGCCATGTCGCCTGGCTCGGCGACGATCAACGGGACCTGGACGACCACCTCGCCCGCTGGTTCGGCAGGCCGGCCACCTGATAGCCGGCCTCAGCGCGGGTTCGTCGCTCGCGGGGGTCGGCCGGTCAGCGCGATCCCCGCGAGCACGGCGGCCCCGGCAACCGACACCGCGGCCGTCCCCCGCACCGCCTGCGGTACGTCGTCCGCCGCCCGCCGGCTCCCGTCCTCCATCTCGCACACGGTGCGCAGCGTGGTGAAGCGGACCTGGTAGTCCACCGCCCCGTCGAACTGGGACCGGCACGGGTGGTCGGGCGGGAACGGGGCCGAGTCGGCACCGCCGTCCTGCGCCACGGCCACGGTCAGCATCAGGACCATGGCCCCGAACGAGTAGGAGACCGTCGCGACCGCCCCACAGACCCAGGCACCGGCGGCGACCACCCGGCGCCAGCCGGACAGGCGTAAGGCCCTGACGCCTTGCACCAGGCAGAGGATGACCACCACGACGGCGATCAGAAGCACCACGGGTACGAGGAGGATCACACAGTCATCCTGCCAGCGACCGCGTGCAGCAGCGCGACGTCCACGAACGGCGCGTCCTCGGTCGGCCGCGACCGCCAGAGCAACGGCCAGGTACGGCGGTCGCCCTGGAGCGACGGCACGCCGACGTACGAGTACCGCTCGTCGCTCCGACAGAACGCCTCGGCCGGGAACGACCACCGGTAGCGACGCACGGAGCGGGGCGGAACGAGGAAGTACGTGCGGGGCTCACCGATCGCCTGGAACACGATGGGCCCGGCCCGGTGGGCGGTCCGCTCCGCGAGGACGTCGGCCACGGCCGGCCCCTGCTCGCCGACGATCCGCACGGCGTCGAAGACGACGCCGACCATGCGGAGCGTCGTGCCGACGCGGGGCACCCAGTCGGGACGGTAGGGAGATACCACCGGTTCGAGTTCATTTTCACCGATCATGCGGACCATGATTTCGCCCGCCGTCTAACGTGACCAGTGGTGACGAGGCGACACCACAGCGTGTGCCGGGGTTCGTTACCGGTGTGTGCGGCTGTGTGAAACCTCGGGAGGGCGGAATGGCCGTGAAGAAGAATCAGAGCCTGGACGGTCGACAGGTGTTCGGCGCACTCCTGCGGGCGCTCCGCGAGTTCAACGACGTGACGCCGGGGCAGGCGGCACTGATCGTCGGCTACTCCGAGTCCATGCTGGAGAAGATCGAACGCGGCGAACGCAACGCCAGCCCGGAGTTCATCGACGAGATCGAGAAACTGGTCGCCCTGCCAGGTGTTTTGGCACCGACGGCGACGCGGCTGCGGGAACAGCGGCACCCGGACTGGTTCGGCGAGTACGCCGAGCGGGAGGGCGAGGCGGTCAGCCTGTGGTCGTACACGACGACCACGGTGCACGGCCTGCTTCAGACACAGGGCTATGCCCACGCGGTCCTGAGCTCCTACTACCCGATGCTGGAAGACGAGGAGATCGATCGACGCGTGCAAGCCAGGCTCGAACGCCAAGAGTTGCTGGCCCGGAAACCGGCGGTGAACCTGTCCCAAGTGATCCAGGAATCGGTCCTGCGGCACCCCACGGGCGGCCGCGCCGTCATGAGGGAGCAGCTCGAACGACTCCTTGAGATCGGCGACATGCGCAACGTGTCTGTTCAGGTTCTGTCCATGCGTCAGGAGTTGCATGCCGGCTTCGATGGGCCGCTCACCTTGTTGGAGAACCCCGACCGGCGTTGGGTGGCCTACGTCGAGGTGCAGGGAAACGGCAGCGTGATCGACGGAACGGAAGAGGTGGGCAAACTCCACGCCAGGTATGGAATGATCCGATCACAGGCGCTCAGCACAGGTGACTCCAGGAAACTGATCGAGGAGATGATCCGCGAGCTATGAGCAGCAATCGACTCACCTGGTCCAAGTCGAGCTACAGCGGCAGCGAGCCTGGCGAATGCCTGGAGTTCGCCACGGAGTGGCACACATCCACACACAGCGGCAGCGCAGGCGGCGACTGCGTCGAGGTGGCCGCCTGTTCGGCGACCGTGCACATCCGGGATTCGAAGCGCCGTGCCGGGGGTTCGCTCGCCGTGTCCGCCGCGGCTTGGCGGGGCCTGCTCGTCCATCTGTCCCGCTAGTCGGTCCAGCGACGGTACGCGTCCAGGTCGACGTTGCTGCCGCAGAGGATCGTGACCACGTGGCGGCCGGCGAAGCGGTCGCGGTCCTCCAGGATCGCCGCGATGCCGAGCGCGGCCGACGGTTCGGCGATGAGGCCGGCGTGGTCGCGCAGCATCCGCATGGCGGCGATGATCGACGTCTCCCGGACCAGGACCGCGTCGTCGGCGACGACCAACAGGTCGTCCAGGACGGCCGGGATCGGGCACCGGCCGGCGACGCCGTCGGCGATGGTGTCGGTCGACTCGGTGGTGACCACGCGCCGTTCGTGCCACGACCGCGTCATCGCCGGTGCGCCCAGCGGCTGAACGCCGATCACCTCGGCTTCGGGCGCCATCGCCTTCACCACATGGCCCACGCCGGTGGCCATCGCCCCGCCGCCGAGGGCGATCAGGACGGCGTCGAACGACGGCGCCGCGTCCACCAGTTCCAGGCCGATCGTCGCCGCGCCCTCGCAGGTCTCGATGTCCAGGCTGTCCTCGACGAGCCTGATGCCCTCGTGGCGTGCGATGGCCGCGGCCCGCTCGCGGGCCAACTCGTGGTCGCCGTCCACCAGCTCCAGCCGGGCGCCCAGCGCGCGGATGCGCTCCCGCTTGGTCGCGGGCGCGAAGCGGGAGGCCACGACGGTGACGTCGAGGCCCCGGCGGCGTCCTGACCAGGCGAGGGCCTGGCCGAGGTTGCCCGCGCTGGCGCACACCGCGGCCGGCGAGCCGGCGCCGGCGAGCTGGCTCGCGACCAGCTCGGTGCCGCGGCCCTTGAAGCTGCGGACCGGGTTCGCCGTTTCGAGCTTGATGCTCACCTCGCACCCGAGGTGGGGCTCCAGCGCTTCGCAGCGGTACAGCGGAGTGTCGAGGAACATCGGGTCGATCACCTGGCGAGCCGCCCGGATCCGGGCGGTGTCGAGACGCGTCTCCAGCATGGCGGGAGCATAGGCGGCCACCGCCGTTGTCAGTGGTGACCTATAGCGTCCTCGGCATGGGAACGGTGACGTTCGTCGACGAGACGACATCAGGGGACAGTGTCCCGGCCTTCGGACTCGAGATCGCCGAGGAGCGGCTCACGGCGCGTGAGTTGATCCGGCGGCGGGTCTTCCAGGAGGTCGCGGAGTTCAACGCGCGTGCGGAGCCGCAGATCTTCCAGGGCCTCGTCCAGCCGCAGGACACGGAGCGCGTGCTGAACGGGTACGCACTGCGCACCCCGCGCCGCATCGACCCGGAGGCCCAGGCGCAGCGTGCGCTGGCCGCGTTCGCGGGGAACGGGTTCCTGGTGCTTGTCGGGGACCGCCAGATCACGGACCCGGACGAGGAGATAGCGCTGCCGCTCGGCGTGGAGGTCACGTTCCTGAAGCTTGTGCCGCTGGTGGGTGGCTGATCGTGGGCATGGTGAGCAAGATGCGCAAGATGCAGGGCCACGCCGCCGCGCGCGAGGCCGGTCCGCTCGCGTACGAGGCGCTGAGCGTGGCGACGGCCCGGACGGCCTTCAGAGGGCCGAACGTGTGGCTCCAGATCCTTGAGCTGCTGGAGAGTCTCGATCCCGCGCTGCGCGCGGACGTCGCGGGAGAATTCGGCCGGTTGTACGCCGAGTTCAGCTCCCCTGAGCGCCCGCAGACGCAGATGTTGCGGCTGCTGCAGATCGTGGGTGCGGACCTGCCGGGTGATCCGCTCGCGACCGAGCGGACCGCCGAGCTGGAGAAGCTCGGCACCGAGGTGGCCATCTGGTGGGACGGCGAGGTGCAGTTCGCCGCCGAGCACGAACTGGCCGCCGGCCGACCGTTGTCGGCACCCGTCGTGGCGTTCTTGCGCCGGTGCGCCCTGGAGGGGTACCGCCGACAGGAGACGTCGGCCTTGGCCAAGAAGCTGACGGAACCCGTGCTGAACGTGGGAGAGGCGTGGGCCGAGGAGGCCATGGCGTGGGCCGAGCAGGCCATGGCGGAGGCCGCCGAGGAGCCTTGGCGGGCCCTGCTCGTGCACGCCGCGACCGCGACGTCGGCCAAGCCCACGGCCACGTGGGACAAGGCGGCGCTCACCCTCATCGAACCCCTCGGCACCGACGCCGTGCGGGCGGCGGTGCTCGGTTGGCTCCGGCTCGTCGGCCGCCCCCGCACCTTCGCGTTCACCGCCGTGCGGTCCGGGCCCGACGCGAACCTCGCCTTCGACCCGTACAACGCCAACGCCCTGCGCGGCCTTACCTGGATCCTCGCCCTGCTGCCGGCCCACCCGGACACGGCCCGCGCTCTCGGCGCGCTCGTCGAGACCTCCCTGAAGCGGGTACCGGGCCTCGGGCCCGTGAACCCCAAGGTCGCCAACGCCGGGGTCGCGGCCCTGGCCCGTATCGACGGCGAGGCGGCGCTCGCCGAGCTGGCCAGGCTCGCCACCCGCACCACCTACAAGGGCACGCTCAAACTGCTCAACGCCGCCCTCGACACCCGCGCGGAAGCCCTCGGTCTCAGCCGGGAGGAGATCGAGGAACTGGCCGTGCCCGCCTACGGGCTGACCGAGGTCGGACGCAGCGCGACACAGCTTGGAGACGTCACCGCCCTGCTGGAGGTCACGGGCGCCAGAGTCGTCCTGCGCTGGCGCTCCGCCGCCGGCAAGGAGGTCAAGTCCGTCCCCGCCGCGGTCCGGCGCGACCACCCCGAGGAGCTGAAGGAGCTCAAGACCGCCGTCAAGGACATCGACAAGATGCTCGGCGCCCAGATCGAGCGTCTGGACCGGCAGTTCCTCGCCGGCCGCACGTGGTCCTACGCCGCCTGGCGCGAGCGCTACCTCGACCACCCCCTGGTAGGCAGCCTCGCCCGTCGCCTGCTGTGGATGGTCGACGGCACCCCGGTCGGCTTCGCCGACGGCGCCACGCGCACCCTCGCCGACGAGCCGGTCGAGCACGGCACGGAGGTCACCCTCTGGCACCCCGTCGGCCGCGAGCCCGCCGAGGTGGTCGCCTGGCGGGACTGGCTGGAGCGGCATGCGATCACCCAGCCCTTCAAGCAGGCCCACCGCGAGGTGTATCTCCTGACCGACGCCGAGCGGGCGACAGGCACGTACTCGAACCGGTTCGCGGCGCACATCGTCCGCCAGCACCAGTTCCACTCCCTCGCCGCGGTCCGCGGCTGGCGCAACAAGCTGCGGCTCTGCGTCGACGACACGGCGCCACCCGCCACCCGTGAACTCCCGCGGTGGGGCCTGCGCGCCGAGTACTGGATCCAGGGCGAGGGCCACGAGCCCGGCGTCGACACCACCGATTCGGGCAGCTACCTGCGGCTCCGAACCGACCAGGTGCGCTTCTACCCGATCGACGCACCGGAGAACTCGGCACACTGCGACGGCGGCGAGTACCGCATGTGGCTGCGCGACGGCGCCGAGCCGGTCGAGCCGCTCCCGCTCACCGAGATCCCGCCGCTCGTCCTCTCCGAAGTCCTGCGCGACGTGGACCTGTTCGTCGGCGTGGCCAGCGTCGGCAACGATCCGACGTGGCAGGACGGCGGGCCAGGCGGCCGGTACCACGAGTACTGGACGTCGTACGGCTTCGGCGAGCTGAACCAGAGCGCCGAGACCCGCCGCGGCCTCCTCGAACGCCTGCTGCCGCGGCTCGCGATCGCCGGGCGGTGCACCATCGAGGGCCGGTTCCTGCACGTCAAGGGCGAACTACGGACGTACAAGATCCACCTCGGCTCGGGCAACATCCTGATGACGCCGAACGACCAGTACCTCTGCATCGTCCCCAAGTCGTCCGCGGGCGCCGCCGCGGGGGCCGGCTACCTGCCCTTCGAGGGCGACCGCACCCTGGCCGTCGTGCTCAGCAAGGCGTTGATGCTCGCCAAGGACACCGAGATCACCGACCCGACGATCGTCAGCCAGCTACGCCGCGGGGCGCTGCCTTGATCGGTGGCGCCGTGGGGCGTGCCGTGGAGGATGTGTCCATGCTTATCCGAGCCGTGCGCCCGAGCGAACTGCCCCTCCTCCAGGACATCGAGCGAGCCGCCGGGCGGTGCTTCCTGAACGTCGGCATGCCGGAGATCGCCGAGGACGAACCGCTGCCGGTCGGGGAGCTCGCCCGCTACCAGGAGGCCGGTCTCGCCTGGGTCGCGGCCGGCGAAGGCGACGCCCCGGTCGCCTATCTGATCGCCGACCGCGTCGACGGCAACCTCCACGTCGAGCAGGTCTCGGTGCACCCGGACTCCGCGCGCCGCGGTGTGGGCAGGTCGCTGCTCGACCACCTGGCGGCCCGTGCGGCGAGCGAGGGCGCGCCGGCGCTGACCCTCACCACGTTCGCGCGGGTCCCATGGAACGCCCCCTACTACGCGCGCTGCGGTTTTCAGCCGATGGACGACGGCGGGCTCACCCCCGGCCTGCGGGAGATCCGCGAACGCGAGGCGGCGCACGGCCTGGCCCGGTGGCCGAGGATTTGCATGCGCCGGGCGGTGTGAATCGGCTTCCGCCTTCCCTTGACGGCGCGGCGGAGGCCGAACCTCCACTTGTGGTGTCGGGTTCACCTTTCTGTCACCGGGGAACGTCACGATGCCCCGCGTGAAGAACACAGGACATATCAGACGGCGAGGAGCGTGGCTGGCGACGGCCGCGCTCGTCGGTGTGGTGGGCGTGGCCGGTGCCGGCACGGCCGAGGCGGGTGGCCGCGGTGGTGAAGGCCCGGAGGCCGGCGACCTCATCACCGTCTCGCTGGCCGAACTGCGGCCCACGCAGCCGGCCATCGGCTACGACCAGATCTACTACAAGCTCGGCCGCTACGCCGCCGAGCCCGACAAGGCCTTCGACGACTGGTGCGAGGCCAACGGGCAAGGTGAGGCCGACGAGGTCACCTCCCGCTCGCGCCTCGACGACGCCAGCACCTTCTCGTGCACCATCCCGCTGGGCGAGGAGACCGACGAGTCCATAGCGGTCATGAAGACCGTGGTCATCGGTCCTGGCGGCAAGCTCTACCTCACCGACGGGCACCACACGTTCACCTCCTTCTGGGAGAGCCCGGGCGGCGGCTCCGACACCCGCGTCCGCGTCCGCGTCGTCGACGACCTCAGTGACCTGAGCATGCCGGCGTTCTGGCGCGAGATGCAGGCGCAGAACTGGGTGTGGCTGCGGGACGGCGACAACCGGCCCATCACCGCGAACCGGCTGCCCCGGCACATCGGGCTGCGCAGCCTCGGTGAGGACCCGTACCGCGCGCTGGTCTACTTCACCCGGGACATCGGCTACGTCCAGCCGGACGACGCCACCGAGTTCCTGGAGTTCTACTGGGCCAGCTGGGTCCGGGAGAACTACGACCTGGACGACTACGACCTGAGCGACTTCGACACCTACCTCGGCCTGGTGCGCGAGGTGTCGGAGGACATGGTCGCGCTCGACCCGGACACCGTCGTCGCGGGCGGGCACACCGCCGCCGAGCTCGGCCAGCTGACCGAGTGGAACGACGGTGAGCCCGAGGACGACGGCGAGTGGGAGAAGCTGAGCCAGCCGATCACGGACAACAAGCCCGGCAAGCTCGCCTACGCCCTGGAGTACCGCGGGTCGGTCGTCAACGACCGCCACCACCGCGCAGCGTAGCCAGCAACCGCCCGAAGGCGGACCGGCGTTCGGGGGCCGGCGGCGTGGCCGCCGGCTCCTTCGTCGTCTCCGGCACCGCCGGCCCCGCCACGTCGTAGTGGACCGGGAGCGAGCGCAGCCCGGACACCAACGGGGTGACGCACCACGGCAGTTGGTCCTCCGGCAGGGCGAGCCGCAGGGTGCCGAAGCGGGCCCGGATCCGGGCGACGCCGATCTCCACGATGGCCTCGGCCAGTTGGCGGGCCGGGCAGGCGTGCGGGCCGACGCCGAAGGCGAGGTGCGGCGCGGCGTCGTCCCCGGTGGAGTGCGGGCAGGCGTGGGCGGCGGGCGGTGACACCATCACCGGGTCGCCGGCGGCGACCGTGACGTTCCCGAGGCGGGTGTCCGCGACGGCGAAGCGGAACGACAGGTTGTGCATGGGCGGGTCGGCGACGACGGTGCGCTCACCCTGCTGCGGGTGCTGGCCGGGCTCGACCGCCGGCCGGCGCCGCGCCGCTCCCCCGTCGACCTGGGCCGGCTGGCCGCCGAGCCGGACGCCGACCTGCGGGCCAGGCAGCCGGACCGGCCGGTGCGGGTCGCGGTGCCGGCCGCGGCCGGACCGGTCACGGTGTGGGGCGACGAGGCGATGCTGCGGCAGCTGGTCGGCAACCTGCTGGGGAACGTCGGCGTGCACACGCCGGCCGGCGCACGGCGGGACGGTCGGCCTGTCGTCCGGGCCAGGGAAGGGCCTGACGGCGACCGCCGGGCTGCCCGCCGGCGGGGAGCGGCGATGCGGGAGCGGCGCGGCGGGGTGACGATGGGGAGACCCGAGCGTTCCGCCCGAGTCCCTGGAGGTCAGCCATGGCTCCGGTCGTGCACCACCGCACCGTGGAGATCGAAGGACTGAACGTCTTCTACCGGGAGGCCGGCCCGGCCGGGGCCCCGGCGGTCGTGCTGCTGCACGGCTTCCCCAGCAGCTCGCACATGTTCCGGAACCTGATCCCGGCCCTGGCGGACCGCTACCGGGTGATCGCGCCCGACCACATCGGCTTCGGCTACTCGTCGATGCCGGCGCTCGGCGACTTCCCCTACACCTTCGACGCGCTGACCGACGTGACCGAGGCGCTGCTGGCCCGCCTGGGCGTGGACCGGTTCGCGATGTACGTGCACGACTACGGGGCGCCGATCGGCTGGCGGCTGGCCACCCGCTCGCCCGACCGGGTGACGGCGATCGTCAGCCAGAACGGCAACGCCTACGAGGACGGCCTCGTGAAGGCCTTCTGGGACGGCCTCTTCGCCTACGCCGAGGAGCCGGGCCCCGCCACCGAGCCGGGCGTGCGGGCGGCGCTGACGGCGAAGATCACCAGGTGGCAGTACGAGAACGGCGTCGCCGACCCCACCCTGGTCAGCCCGGACACCTGGACCCTCGACCAGTCGTTCCTCGACCGGCCAGGCAACGACGAGATCCAGCTGAAGCTGTTCCGCGACTACCCGAGCAACGTGGCCGGCTACCCGGAGCTGCACGAGTACTTCAGGTCAGGCCAGGTGCCGCTGCTCGCCGTCTGGGGCGCGGGCGACGAGATCTTCGGCCCCGAGGGCGCCTGGGCGTTCCTGCGCGACCTGCCGGACGCCGAGGTGCACCTCCTGGAGTCCGGGCACTTCGCGCTGGAGAGCCACCTGGACGCCGTCACGGGCTATGTGCGCGGCTTCCTCGGCCGGGTGCTGCCTGAGCCGGGGAGCGCGGGGCCGGCTGGTGCCCACTGACGAGCCGACCGTGGCCGGTGTTCACGGTGCGTCGACGCTCCGACGCCTCCGCGTAAGGAACGCATAAGATCTGTGACATTTTTCGCCACCGCAACTGACTCCGTTCCGCCGACGAACCCTCCACAATCCGTGAAAACCGCAGGTCAACGGGTTTTCTTCGCATGGCATGGTTGGAGCGAAACCGGGTAGCCGCCCGCCCATGCAGATTGTTGCCCGGTACAGCTACAGCGGCTGACCAGCCAGGAGACCGGGTGGAAAGGAAGGTTGTACGGCGTGCCAAGCGATAAACACGGTTCGGTGACGACAACGGACAGACCCTCTCGGCTGTCGCTGACGAAACCACGGACGGATCCGGTGGTGTTCGGCGTCGCAGCCGTGCTGACGTTGGCGTTCGTCGTCTGGGGGGCGGCGTCCTCGGACTCGCTCGCCGAGGCGTCGGGAGACGCGCTCGGCGCGATCATCCATCACGCCGGCTGGGGCTTCGTGCTCGCGGCTTCCGGGTTCGTGGTGTTCGCGCTCTGGCTGGCGATGAGCCGGTACGGGCGGATCACCTTGGGCAAGGAGGGCGAGCAGCCGGAGTTCAGGACGATCTCGTGGATCGCGATGATGTTCAGCGCCGGCATGGGCATCGGCCTCATGTTCTGGGGCGTGAGCGAGCCCCTGGCGCACTACGCCACCGCGCCGCCCGGCACCTCGCCTGCGGACGACGGCGAGCGGATGACGACGGCGCTGTCCACCACGCTCTTCCACTGGACGCTGCACCCCTGGGCGATCTACGCGGTGGTCGGCCTGGCCATCGCGTACAGCGTCTACCGGCGCGGCCGCCGGCAGACGATCAGCGCCGTGTTCACGCCGCTGATCGGCGAGAAGCGGGCCAACGGCTCGTGGGGCCGGGTCATCGACATCCTGGCGATCATCGCGACGCTCTTCGGCTCGGCCGCCTCGCTGGGTCTCGGCGCGCTGCAGATCGGCAGCGGCGTCGAGGAGCTCGGCTGGATGAGCGACGTCGGCACCGGGCTGCTGGTGCTGGTGATCGCCGGCCTGACCGCGGCGTTCGTGCTGTCCGCGGTGTCCGGCGTGGCCAAGGGCATCCAGTGGCTGTCCAACATCAACATGGTGCTGGCCGTGGTGCTGGTGGTCTTCCTGTTCGTGGCCGGCCCCACCGTGCTGATCCTGGACCTGATCCCGTCCTCGCTCGGCACGTTCATCGGTGACCTGCCGCAGATGGCGGCGCGCACCGAGGCCAGCGGCGGCGAGGGCGTCGGTGACTGGCTGTCCGGCTGGACGGTCTTCTACTGGGCCTGGTGGATCTCCTGGACGCCGTTCGTCGGCATGTTCATCGCGCGGATCAGCCGGGGCAGGACCATCAGGCAGTTCGTCGGCGGCGTCATCCTGGTGCCCAGCGTGGTGAGCCTGATCTGGTTCGCGATCTTCGGCGGCACCGGCATGCGTCTCGAGTCGCAGGGCGCGGGCCTGACCGAACAGGCCACCACGGAGGGCCAGCTGTTCGCGGTGCTCCAGGAGTACCCGGCGGCCAGCGTCACGGCGCTGCTGGTGATGGTGCTGGTCGGCATCTTCTTCGTGTCCGGCGCGGACGCGGCGTCCATCGTGATGGGCACCCTGTCGCAGCGCGGCACGCTGGAGCCGAGCCGGCTGGTCGTCGTCTTCTGGGGCGCCCTGACCGGCGCGGTGGCCGCGGTGATGCTGATGATCGGCGGCGGCGGTTCGACGGCGCTCGACGGCCTCCAGAACCTGACGATCCTGGCGGCGGTGCCGTTCACCGTGGTGATGGTCGGGCTCTGTTGGGCGCTGATGCGCGATCTGCGGCAGGACTCGCTGATCCTGCGTGAGGAGCAGGGCGTCGAGGCCGTGGAGATGGCCGTGATGGCCGGACACCAGCGCTACGACGGCGACTTCGAGCTGCGCATCGGCCCGGGCAACGGCAACGGCGAAGGGAACGGCCACGCCAACGGCAAGGGCCAGGGGCCGGCGAACGGCACCGATCCCGACGCGCCGGACGACGCCGGTACGCCGGACGACGCCGACGTGCCGGCGCTCGCCGACCAGCCGACGGTCGGCGGCTGACCCCGCCACCCCGCTCCACCGCGGCCCGGGCCAGGTGAGCGCGCCTCCAGCGCGCTACACCGCCCGGGCCGCGGCGCGTCCGGCGGCGCGACCCGAGAAGAGGCAGCCGCCGAGGAAGGTGCCCTCCAGCGAGCGGTAGCCGTGTACCCCGCCGCCGCCGAACCCGGCGGCCTCGCCGGCCGCGTAGACGCCGGGCAGCGGCTCGCCGGCGGCCGTCATGACCCGGGACGACAGGTCGGTCTCGAGCCCGCCCAACGTCTTGCGGGTGAGCACGGAGAGCCGGGCGGCGATCAGCGGCCCGGCCTTGGGGTCGAGGAGCGCGTGCGGCGGCGCCACCCGGGCCAGCCGCTCGCCGCGGAAGCCGCGGGCGTGCCGGATCACCAGGGCCTGCGGGTCCCGGCCGTCCTCGGCGGTGATCTCCCGGTCCCTGTCCTCGATCACCCGCCGCAGCGCGGCCGCGTCGACCAGCTCGGCGCCCGTCACCCGGTTCATGCCGCGGGCCAGTTCGGTGACGTCGTCGGCGACGACGAAGTCGGCGCCCCGGTCGAGGAACGCCCGCACCGGGCTCGGGATCCCGGAACGGATCCGGCCCAGCACCTCGAGCACGCGCTTCCCGGTGAGGTCGGGGTTCTGCTCGGAGCCGGAGAGCGCGAACTCCTTCTCGATCACCCGCCGGCTGAGCACGAACCAGGTGTGCTCGTACCCGGCCCGCCTGAGGTGTTCGAGCGCGCCGAGGGTGTCGGCGCCCGGTATGTGCTCGGCGGGCAGCCGGCGGCCCGTGGCGTCCAGCCAGAGCGAGGAGGGCCCGGGCAGGATCCGGATGCCGTGACCGGCCCAGACCGGGTCCCAGTTGGCGATGCCCTCGGTGTAGTGCCACATCCGGTCCCGGTTGATCAGCCGGCCGCCGGCCCGCTCGGCGACGCCCAGCATCAGGCCGTCCACGTGCGCCGGCACGCCGGTCAGCATCCGCTCCGGCGGAGTGCCCAGCCGTTCCGGCCAGTTGGCGCGGACCAGGTCCTCGTTGCCGCCGATGCCGCCCGAGGTGACGATCACGGCCTGGGCGCGCAACTCGAAGGTGCCAGCCGCCTCACGCGAACTGGCCGTGCCGCGCGGCGCCGAGCTCGGCACCAGCACCTCGCCGGTGACGGTGTCGACGACGCCGCCGGTGCGGCCGAGCCCCGTGACGCGGTGCCGGAACCTGGTCTCGACCAGGCCGCGCTCCTCGGCGGCGCGCAGCCGCGCGACGAACGGTTCGAGGACGCCGGGCCCCGTCCCCCAGGTGATGTGGAACCTGGGCACCGAGTTGCCGCGCCCGCTGTCGTCACCGCCACCGCGCTCGGCCCAGCCGACCACGGGAAAGATCTTGACGCCGCGCTCCCGCAGCCAGGCCCGCTTCTCGCCGGCGGCGAACTCCACGTAGGCCTCGGCCCAGCGGCGCGGCCAGCGGTCCTCCCCTCGGTCGAAGCCGGCGGTGGCGAGCCAGTCGCGGAGCGCGAGTTCGTGACTGTCGCGGACACCGAGGCGCCGCTGCTCCGGGGAGTCGACGAGGAAGAGGCCGCCGAACGACCAGTGCGCCTGGCCCCCGAGGGACGCCTCCGGCTCCTGGTCGAGCAGGATCACCCTGCGCCCGGCCTCGGCCAGTTCGGCCACGGCCACCAACCCGGCGAGGCCGGCGCCGATCACGATGACATCCGCGTCATAACCCATGCGGGCCAATCTATCGGCGAAGACGCCTGGCGGCTTCGCGCCCCGAAGGGCCTCCCGCCGAAGGCGGGCCGGACCCCGCCGAAGGCGCGCGGCCCTGGGCTGGGCCCCGGCCTCCTTCGAAGGCAGGTTTTCCCCCCAACCGGGGCCGCGCCCCGTACCGGCCCGTAGGGCCGCCACAGGCGCGCGGCTTCGCCGCGCAGGCGGCGGCACCGCGGCCGCAGGCCGCCGTTGGCCGCCGCCGAGGCCGTGGGGGCCCGGGGCCGCAGGCCCCAGGCCCCCACCGGTTCGCCAGCGCAGCATCGCCGCGCCGCGCTACCGCAGGTAGGGGCCCGGTTCGCCGATGCGGCCGGGGGCCGTGTTGGGGCCGCCGAGGTCGAGGACGTAGACGCGGAGGTTGCCCTTGCCCGGGGCCGGGACGGTCAGCGTGCCGGCGGTCACCTGCCGGGTGTCGCCGGTGACGGCGTCCACGTACGTACCGTTGGGGACGCCGGTGAACGTCGCGCCGCCGGAGACCGTGACCAGGGCGAAGCTGTCGACGCCCGTCGCCGCGTCGGTGTAGCGGCGTTTGAAGGCCAGGTCGCCGCTGACGCCCTCGGTCGAGTACTGGCCCATCTGGAGGGCGGGGATCTCCCCTCTGATCTGGTTGAGCCGCTGCACGTGCCGGACCAGCGGCTGCCGCAGCGTCTCGGCGACGGGGCCGCTCGCCTCCGCCACCTCGCCGAAGTCGGTGACCGTCAACTCCCCCGCCACGTGGTCGCCGTAGTAGGCGCGGCCTGTGGTGGCGAGCGGGCAGCTGGGGCCGCAGTCGATCCGTTGTCCGGCCTGGAACTCGATCTCCGAGCCGTAGTAGAGGGTGGGGATGCCGCGGAACGTCCACATCAGCGACATGTTCTCGGCCCAGGCGTCGGTGCCGCCCGCGTAGCGGTTGCTCGACTTGTTGGGGCCGTAGTCGTGGCTGTCGACGTAGACGACGTTGTAGGTCGCGTCGTTGGTGGAGTCGTCGGAGTCACGGCCGTTGTGGAACGCGTTGGACGCGTCCCCGAAGTTCATGTGCATCCGCATGTCGATGATGTTCATCCCGGAGAACCGGCCGCGGTCGGGGGCGTGGTAGCTGTTGCCGCGCAGGAAGGCGTTGTCCGTGGTCGGTTGGCCCGCCGGGCCGATGGCCTGTTCCTCCGTGTACTCCTCCAGCACGGCGGTGGCGTCGTCCTGGCTGTAGTCGCGGCGCGGCTGCCAGGTGAAGAACTGCGCCGAGTGGTTGACCGAGCCGCGGTTCCACTTGTCGTTGACGAACGCGGCGACCTCGCCGAAGACGAAGAAGTTCTCGGCCCGTTCGGCGCCGAACCGATCCTCGACGCGGTCGTACATCGCGGGCAGGAAGTGCCGGGTCCACATGACCCGCGGTATGTGGACGGCGGTGTCGAGGCGGAAGCCGTCGACGCCCATGTCGATGAACCGGTTGTAGGCGCCGATCAGGTGCTGTTGGACGCGGGCGTTCTCGGTGTCGAGGTCGGCCAGGTCCTCGTGGAGCCAGCAGCTTCTGGAGTCCTCGCCCTCCCAGTTGCCGATCCAGCAGCGGTGGTAGGTGTCGGCGGGGAAGAGGGAGTTGGTGGGGGCGGGCCACTGGCAGTTGTAGAGGGTGTAGCCCTCGGGGCTCCGACCGCCGGTGGGCGTACCCCAGTTGGGGCATCCGTTGCCGGCCGGCTCCTCGTTCGACCACAGGTCGCCGTTGTAGGGGCGGCCGTTCTCGTCCTCGTCGAGCGGATCGTAGGCGCGCCCGGCCTCCGGCGTGTCGTAGTACCAGTCCCACTGCTCGTCCTGGACGCCGTAGACGGTGGGCGTGTAGAGGCCGTTGGCGCCCCAGCGGGAGCTGTGGTTGTAGACCACGTCCTGGTAGATCTTCATGCCCATCGCGTGGGCGGCGTTGATCAGGTCCTGGTAGGTGGCGCCGGTGGACTCCAGGCGCGGATCGACCTGGTAGAAGTCCCAGCCGTGGTAGCCGTGGTAGTCGTAGTCGGAGCGGTTGAGGACGACCGGGGTGATCCAGACGGCGGAGAAGCCGAGGGCCTTGATGTAGTCGAGCTTCTCGATCAGCCCCTTGAAGTCGCCGCGGAACATGGGGTCGTCGTAGTTGGCGTTGCCGGAGCGCTCGTGCTGGCTGCCGCCCCGGTTGTTGGCGCTGTCGCCGTCGAAGAAGCGGGCGGTGAGGACGAAGTAGATCGGGTCCTGGCGGGGATCGGTGCCCAGCGGCTCGCCCGGCTCGGCCGCGGGCGGCGCGGCGCCGGTGGTGACGGTGACGGCGGCGGTGGGCGCCGAGCGGTTGCCGGCGGCGTCGCGGGCGGTGACCTGGTAGGCGTACTCGGTGTGCGCCTCCAGGCCCTGCTCCGACCAGACGGTGGAGCCGGTGTCGGCGGTGCGGTCGCCGCGGCTGCCGCCGGTGCGGGTGATCCGGTAGCCGGTGACGCCGACGTCGTCGGTGGCCGGCTCCCAGCCGAGCACGACGCCGGTGCCCTCGACGCGGACGGTCAACCCGCCGGGGGTGGTGGGTGGTTCGGTGTCCGGCTCGTACCCGGCGCAGGGGTCGCCGGTCGAGACGACGCCGTCCCGGACGGTGATGTCACCGGTGCCGAGGCGGTAGTTGGCGCCGTTGTTGTTGTCCCAGGTGCCGGCGCCGTTGTTGAAGGTGGCCTGGAGGCCGGCGGCGGCGCCGAGGTCCACCGTCTGCCGTACCCAGCCGGGGCACGCCTCGGCCATCCGCACCCCGGGCACGGTGGTCCAGGCGCCGCCGTCCGGGGCGTAGTGCAGGTAGTGGGCGTTCCAGTTCCTGGACGCCGTGTAGTAGCTGACGGTCGCGGTGCCGGTGGCCTGAACGGGCTCGCCGGCCGCGACGGGGCTGGCGGTGAGGGCGAGGACGACGGCGAGCAGGGCCAGGATCGGGTGTTTCCGAAGGCGGGGTCTCATGTCGGAGCGGCTCTCCTCGCGAACTGGCAGGCCGGTGGGGGGTGGTGGAGTGAGCTGCCGTGCAAGAACTTGCGAAACTTCTTGCAGAGTAGCGAGGGATCCGCCGGCCGTGAACCTGCCGCGCGTGACGGCTTCCCGGCCGCCGGAAACTCAGGTGCGGGCCCGCGGTGCGCTGGTGTGTGATGGGGGCATGGCGATGGAGTCGGGCGGTCCTGGAGTCGACGGTCTCGGCGAGGCGGTGGCCGCGCTGCGGGAGTGGCAGGACGACGGGGCGCCGATGCAGCTGCATCCGGGCGACCTGGGCTGGTTCTGGCGGTTCGGCGCGGAGGCGACGGCCGCGGCGGTCAGGACCTGGCGGCGGAGCGGGCGGCTGCTCGCCGTCGGACTGCTGGACGGTCCCGGGCTGTTGCGGCTCACGACGGCGCCGGACGCCAGGCGGGACGCGGAGTTGGCGCGGCGGCTCGTCGAGGACCTGTCGGAGCCGGGGCGGGGTTTCCTGCCGCCGGGGAAGGCGTACGTCGAGGCGCCGGCCGACGCGCTGGTCCAGGAGCTGCTGCGCGACGCCGGCTGGCACCCCGACGAGCCGTGGACGCCGCTGCGCCGCGATCTCGGGGAGCCGGTGGCGGACCCGGGCGTGCGGATCGAGGTGATCGGGCCGGAGCGGGCGCACGTGCGGGCCGCCGTGCAGCGGGCGTCGTTCGACGGGTCGACGTTCGCCGAGGGGCGCTGGCACGCGATGGCGGCCGGACCGGCGTACGCCGACGCCCGGTGTCTCGTCGCCCACGACGACCGGGGGCACGCGGTGGCGGCGGTGACGGTGTGGTCGGCCGGCCAGGGGAAGCCCGGGCTGATCGAGCCGATGGGCGTGCACCGGGAGCACCGCGGCCACGGCCACGGCACGGCGATCTGCCTGGCCGCGGCGGCGGCCCTCCGGGGGCTCGGCTCGTCGAGCGCGCTCGTCTGCACCCCGAGCTCCAACGCCGCCGGCGTCGCCGCCTACGCGTCGGCCGGCTTCCGGCGCCTCCCCGAGGTCCGCGACCGGCGCCGGGACGGGTAGCGGAGGCACTCACCGGGAGGCGTCCCGCCCCATCGGGCACACTCGTCATGTGATCGGACGAATGTGGCAGGCGGTGCGTTTGTGGTTCGCGCCGTGGCGGGTGCGGGAGGAGGGTGTCACGCCTGACTACCGCTTCTCGCTGGCGAACGAGCGGACGTTCCTGGCGTGGCTGCGGACCGCGCTCGCGCTGGTGGCCGGCGGGATCGCGGTCGACCAGTTCCTGACCGATCTGGCCTGGGGGCCACGCGTGGCGGTGGCCGCGCTGCTGCTGGCCGGCGGGGGGCTGTGCGCGGTGCGGGCCGTGAACCACTGGGTGCGGTCGGAGCGCGCCATGCGGCGCGGCGAGGACCTGCCGATGAGCCGGTTCCCGGCGCTGCTCGCGGTCGGGACGCTGGTGTGCGCCGCGGTGGTGATCACCGCCGTGGTGCTGAGCTGATGGAACGCGATCCCGGGGCGCAGCCGGAACGGACCCGGCTGGCCTGGCGGCGGACCACGCTGGCGTTCGCGCTGGTGGTGGTGCTGGCCGGCCGGACCCTGATCACCGAGGGGGACGGCGGCCCGGCCGCGGTGGTGGGGGTGGCCGGGGCCGCCGTGGCGTGGGTGGGGTTCCTGGCGTTGGCGCACCGCAGGATGCGGGCGCTGACCGGCCGCCGGCCGGCGGCGGCCGGCGGCACGGTGCTGGCGGCCGCCGGCGTGGTGCTCGCCGTGGCGGCGCTGCTCGCGCTGACGCTCAGCGCAGGGTGACGACGTGCACCCCGTCGCGGCCCTGCGGGGCGCCGGGGCTGTCCGCGTTGCTGGTGGAGAGCCAGAGCGCGGTGCCGCCCGGCACGGTGGCGACGGTGCGGAGCCGGCCGAGCTGGCCCTGGTAGTACGCCTGCGGGGTGCCGGCCTCGGTGCCGTTCAGCGGGATCCGCCAGAGCCGCTGGCCGCGCAGCGCGGCCAGGTAGAGCGCGCCGTCGGCGTAGGCGAGGCCGCTGGGGGACGCCTCAGCGGTGCTCCAGGTGCGCCGGGGGTCGGTCATGCCGGCGCGGCCGCAGACGCCCTCGCAGACCGGCCAGCCGTAGTTGGCGCCCTGCGTGATCAGGTTCAGCTCGTCCCAGGTGTTCTGGCCGAGTTCGGCGGCCCAGAGCCGCCCGGCGGCGTCCCAGGCGAGACCCTGCGGATTGCGGTGGCCGTAGGAGTAGACGTGGTTGCCGAACGGGTTGCCGGGGGCCGGGGCGCCGGTGGTGGTGAGGCGGAGGATCTTGCCGTTGAGCGACTGGGTGTTCTGCGCCAGGTCGGTCTGCTGGGCGTCGCCCGTGGTGGCGTAGAGGAAGCCGTCGGGGCCGAAGTCCAGCCGGCCGCCGTTGTGGTAGGTGGCCCTGGCGATGCCGGTGAGGATGGGCTGGTAGCCGCCGATCGCGGTGCCGTCGAAGGTGAGGCGGGCGATGCGGTTGTCGCCGGCGGCGGTGTGGAAGACGTAGAAGGCCCGGTCGGTGGCGAAGTTCGGCGAGACCGCGAGGCCGAGCAGCCCGCCCTCGCCGCCGCTGACGACGTTCGGCACGGTGCCGACGACGGTGCGGGTGCCGTTCGGGGCGAGGCGGACGACGCGGTGGGTGTCGCGCTCGGCGTAGAGCGCGGAGCCGTCCGGCAGCCAGTCCATGCCCCAGGGCACGGACCAGCCGGTGGAGAGCTGGCTGATGGCGGCCGGCGCGGAGAGCGGGGTCGGCGCGGACGGCGCCGCCGGCGCCCCGGGGGCGGCGCCGAGTAACGCGGCGACCAGGCCGGTCGCGGCGAGCGCGGTGGCGACTCGGCGGAGCGTGCGGGCGTGCATGGAACCTCCAGGTGCTTCGAAGGACGGATGTTCACGGCGGTCGATCAGGCCAGCCCCCACGCGTCACCGATCCCACCACCTTGACGATGCACCGTCAATGACGCCGGGTCGGCTCGCTATGCTGCCCGCATGGTGGAGCAGCCGCGGACCTTTGCGTCGCCCGATGCCCTACTGGCCGCCGTCGGCGAGGAGTTGGGGCCGGGCGAGTGGCTGACGGTGGAGCAGCGGGCGATCGACCTGTTCGCGGAGGCGACGGGCGACCACCAGTGGATCCACACCGACCGGGAGCGCGCGGCCGCCGGCCCCTTCGGCTCGACCATCGCGCACGGCTATCTGACGCTGGCCCTGCTGCCGGTGCTGGTGCCCGGGCTGCTGCGGGTCGCGGGGGTGCGGCTGGCCCTCAACTACGGCGTGAACCGGGTGCGCTTCCCGGCCCCGCTGCCGGCCGGCTGCCGGGTGCGGGCCACCGCGAGGATCGCCGCGGTGGCCGAGGTGCCGGGCGGGACCCAGCTGACGCTGGCCGCCGCCATCCACCGGGAGGGCAGCGAGAAGCCGGTCTGCGTGGCGGAGACCGTGACCCGCTACCTCTGCTGACCGCTCCCCCGCGCGCCCACCTCCCCGCCGCCGGCCGGCCGCGGTACCGCGCCCCGGGGTGTGCGGGGCGCCGCCTGGGGCGCGTGGGAGTGCGCCGAGGAGCGCGGGGGCAGGACGGTGGCGTAGAGGCGAGGGTCGTTCATGGCACCACCGTCAACGCGGTGTCGCGCGCCTTTCACGCACGGCGGACCGAAAACCGGCAAAGCAACCCGATCGTGTGATCGTGAGGCAGTTCGGTCGACGCCGATGCCCCCGTGCGCCCTGTCGGGCCGCCCCGGGGCGTGAGACCACAGGACCATGACGAACCGGCGCGGCCCCAACAACCGACTGCGGGCCATGCTCTCCGAGGCCGGCTGGACCCAGGAGGCCCTGGCCCGTGCCGTGAACACGCTGGGCGGCGAGATCGGCACCGTGCTCCGCTACGACCGCACCTCCGTCGCGCACTGGCTCGCCGGCACCCAGCCCCGGCATCCCGTTCCCCAACTGGCCGCCGAGGCGCTCTCCCGGCGGCTCGGCCGGGCGGTCAGCCCGGCGGCCGTCGGGTTCGCGGCCGACGCCCGGGAGGCGCCGCAGCTGGACCCGGTGGCCGGCTTCACCGCGCTGTGCCGCTCGGACAGCGACACGGGCCGGCGCCGGCCGCTGCACCAACGGCCCTACCGCGTCGCGGAGGCGGTGGCGCCGGCGCTGCCGCCGGCGGCACCGGTCGAGTCGCCCGCCCCGCGCGCCGAGGGCACCGCGGCCCTGCACGACGCGGTGGACTTCTTCGCGGCCTCCATCGACACCCACGGCGGCCGGCACGCCCGCAGCGCGCTCGCCGCCTACCTCGCCGACGACGTGACGCCGCTGCTGAGCCAGCGGCGGTCGCGGCGCGCCCGCCGCGAACTGTTCGTGCTCGCCTCGCGGCTGGCCTTCCTGCTGGCCCGGATGTACGAGGACGGGCAGCTGCACGGGGCGGCGCAGCGGTACTACGGCTTCGCCCACCAGCTGGCCGGCGAGGTCGGCGACCGCACCGCCTGGAGCGTGGTGCTGCGGGCGATGAGCGGGCAGGCGCAGCGGCTCGGCCACCTGGCGCCGGCGATCCGGCTGGCGGAGGCCGCCCAGGAGGGCGCCCGCGGCGCGCCCCCCGCCCAGCAGGCCTACGTACAGGCCCAGTTGGCGGTGGTGTTGGGGCTCGGCGGGGATGCCAGGGGTGCGCTGGCGGCGCTCGGCCGGGCCGAGCGCGCCGCCGACCGGGCCACGGCCGCGGCCTCCCCGTTCGACGCCTACCCGGCCGCCGCGCTGCACTTCCAGACCTCGGCCGTGCTGGAGGCGCTCGGCGACCTGCCGGGGGCGCTCGCCGCGCTGCGCAGGGCCGCGGGCGAGCGGTCGGCCAACGACCTCAGGGGCCGGGCCCTCACCCAGGCCAGATTCGGTCAACTGCTGCTGCGCACCGGCCGTCTCGACGAGGCGTGCGTGGCCTGGGAGTGCTTCCTGCACGCGCAGGAACGATTGCGCTCGGGGGACGCGGAGCGCGCGTTGCGCGAGATGCGGCAGGCGCTCCGCCCGTACCGCAACCGGGGCCGTGCGGCGGAACTGCTGGCCAGGACGGTGCAGAGCCGTTGACTTCGCACCCCCCGCATTCCTACGGTCGAACAGAGGAATGACGGGTTCGCTCGGCGGCGGGAGTGCGGAATGGGCACGGTCGGCAACGTGGCAGGCAGTGGCGGCGAGGAAAGGTCGGCGGGGCATCCGCCGACCGGCTTCGGGAACGAGCATCGGAGCGAGGCCGTGCCAGGCGCGCTCCCCGAGGGGCGCAACTCGCCCCAGCGCGCCCCGCTCGGGCTCTACGCGGAGCAGCTGAGCGGCAGCGCGTTCACCGAGCCGCGGGCGGACAACCGCCGCTCCTGGCTGTACCGGATCCGCCCCTCGGCGGCCCACCCGCCGCTGCGCCGGATCGGGAACGGCGGGCTGCGCTCCGCGCCGTTCGAGGAGACCGAGCCCGACCCCAACCGGCGGCGCTGGGACCCGCTGCCCGAGCCGCCGGCCGGCACCGACTTCGTGGCCGGCCTGTGGACGCTGGGTGGCAACGGCGACGTCCGGCGGCGGGAGGGCATCTCGATCCACCTCTACCGGGCCGACTCCCCCATGGTCGACCGGGTGTTCTGCGACGCGGACGGCGAGCTGCTGATCGTGCCGCAGCGGGGCACGCTGCTGCTGCTCACCGAGTTCGGGCCGCTGCGCGCCGGCCCTGGGCACGTGGCGCTGATCCCGCGCGGGGTACGGTTCCGGGTCGAGCTGCCCGCGGGGCCGGCCGCCGGCTACGTCTGCGAGAACCACGGCCGGCCCTTCGTGCTCCCCGAGTTGGGCCCGATCGGCGCCAACGGCCTCGCCGCGGCCCGCGACTTCGAGGCGCCGACCGCCGCCTTCGAGGACGCGGAGCGGCCGGTCGAGGTGGTCACCAAGTTCTGCGGCAACCTCTGGGCCGCCGAGTACGACCACTCCCCGCTCGACGTGGTGGCCTGGCACGGCAACCACGTCCCCTACCGCTACGACCTGCGGCGGTTCAACGTGCTCGGCTCCATCAGCTTCGACCACCCCGACCCGTCGATCTTCACCGTGCTCACCTCACCCTCGACCCAACCCGGCCTGGCGAACGCCGACTTCGTGGTCTTCGCGCCACGCTGGCTGGTCGGCGAGGACACGTTCAGGCCGCCGTACTTCCACCGGAACGTGATGAGCGAGTACATGGGCCTGATCGAGGGCGCCTACGACGCCAAGGCCAGCGGCTTCGTGCCGGGCGGCGGCTCGCTGCACAACATGCTCTCGGCGCACGGCCCGGACCGGGAGACCTTCGAACGGGCCAGCGCGGCCGAGTTGGCGCCGCGGAAGGTCGACGACGGGCTGGCGTTCATGTTCGAGACGCGCTGGCCGGTGACGCTGACCGAGCAGGCCACCAGCTGCGGCCATCTCCAGCGCGACTACGACGCCGTGTGGCAGGGTCTGGAACGCCACTTCTCCCGACGACGGCCGTGAGCACAGCTCTCGACCCGCACAGCCCCGGAGCGACCGCCGTGACCGTCTTCGCCCCCGACTCGCTGGAGCTCAACCGGAAGCTCCCGCTCTGGTACCAGGTGTCGCAGTCGCTCCGCGCCTCGATACTCGGCCGCGCCCCCGAGGCACCGCTGCGGCTGCCCACCGAGGAGCAGTTGGCGGGGCACTACGGGGTGAGCGTGTTGACGATGCGCCAGGCGCTCAAGGAGCTGGAGCAGGAGGGGCTGATCAGCCGGCACCGGCGGCGCGGCACCTTCATCGAGCCGGCAGCCGGCCCCCGGGCGCCGGTGCGGCTGCTCGGCTCGGTCGACGCGATCGTGGCCCAGCAGTCGGGCGAGGAGACCACCCTGCTCGGCCACGGCCCGGCGCCGGTGCCCGGGGAGCTGGCGGGGTTCTTCCCCGACCTGGCCGAGGTGGTGCGCTTCCGCCGGCTGCGCCGGGACCGGACGAGCGGCGAGCCGGTCAACTGGGTGGAGAACCTGGTGCGCCCCGAGATCGCGGCGCGCATCGAGCCGGCGGCGCTGGCGCGGTGGCCGATGACCCGGGTGCTGCGGGACGTGGCCGGGGTGGCGGTCGGCCGGATCACCAACACCGTGCAGGCCAGGCTGGCCGACCCCGAGACGGCACGGCTGCTCGCCGTGCCGCTGCTGAGCCCGATCCTGCACATCACGGGCGTGGAGTACGACGCGTGTGGGCGCGCCGTCGACGTGGCGCGAATCCACTACCGGGGTGACCGGTTCTCGTTCGCGGTGTCGATGGACTCTGTTTCGACGGACTCGACGGTGGACGCGGTACCGGGCGACGCGCCTGTCGAACTCCCCCTGGACGACGGGCCGGACGCCGACTGAGCCACCCGCCGCCGGGCCGGGGCCGGCCCGGCGGTCGGGAACGCGCTCAGGGGTTCAGCCGCGACCGCCGAACAGCGTGCGCCGCAGCCGCCGCAGCGGCGCGAACAGCGAGACGCGCGCCTTCTTGCTGGTCGCGGTGCGCTCGTCGCGCCTGGTCAACTCCCGCATCAGCGAGGTGGCCTCCTCGGCCTCCCGCTGCGACACGGCAGGACCGGAGAGCACGCTCAAGTGGCGATCGAGGCGGGCGCTGCTGGCGCCACTCCCGCAGTTGATGGCAGGCACTCGAGGCGGCCTGCTCCGCACTGTTATCCGCTCCATGACTCTCCCACCCGTACAACGGCACCCGGTCCGGGCAGGGTAACCCTAACGCCCCACAAGTGCGCATGGGTATCCCGGTCCCACCTTTCACCTTTCCCCGCAACGGGGTTGACGAACACGACAAGACATCCGTTCCCTCGTAAACCCGCGCGCGTTACGGCCGGCGGGCGATCGTGACGATCTCGTGGCTGGCCGACGTGAGCGGCGAACCGTCGAAGTCCCCGTACCGCTCGGCCACCCGCAGCCCCGCCTCGGCCAGCGCGGCGTCGAGCGCGTCGGCGTCGAGGAACCGCAACGGGCCCTGGCGGACCAGCTCTTCCGGCCAAGCCGGTCCGCTCATCCGGGTGACGGCCTGGACGACGCCGCCCTCGATCGGCGAGGCGGCCTCGACGGCCATCCGCACGACGGCACCCGAGCCGGCCGGGTCCTGGACGGCCAGCCCGTACTCCAGGCCCCAGCGCTCCCAGCCGCGCACCGCCGGGTTGCGGGTCTCGAAGCCGAACGCGCCGCCCTCGGTGAGGGCGGCGCGCACGGCGGCCAGCGAGTCCCGCACCTGCTCGTCGGTGACCCACTCCTGGAAGGCGTGCCCGGTCATCACCACGAGGTCGAACTCGTCGTCGAAGGAGGTGGTGGAGAGGTCGCCCCTGATCCACTCGACGTCGGTGCGGCGCCGGGCGCGCTCGAGCATGCCCTCGGCCGGGTCGAGGCCGACGAGCCGGCCGGTGTGGCCGGCCTCGCGGGCGTGGTGCAGCAGCATCCCGGTGCCGCAGCCGAGGTCGAGCACGGAGCGCGCCGCCATGACGCGCGGCAGGTAGAAGTGGAAGTCCTCCCGCTCCTCCCAGGGGAAGAAGGCGTCGTAGGCGGCGGCGTAGTGCGGATCGGCGAACGGGGCGTGCGAGTCGTTGGTCACGGGGACAGCCTGAAGAGCGAACGACGCGCACGCCACCGCGTTTCACCCGAAAGGCAACCGCACCCGAAAGACAACCGCACCCGAAAGGCATCAGCAGTCGATAGGCGCAGTGACGCCTCCGGTGCGCCCGTCGGGCCGTGCCGGCCGTTCCAGCCGCAGCACGGTGCCCTCGCCGTTGGCCGAGAGCAGCAGCGCGCCGTCCGGAGCCAGCGCGAGCTTGGCGTACGGCGGCGGGGGCGCCGCCACTCCCGGCGGGGCCGGCGGCTCGGCCCGCCCGGCGGGCGGCGGCCGGCCGACCGGCAGGGGCTCGGCGGCCACCCCGCGCTCGCCCGTGGTCAGCGGGATCGCC